>JBDIAG010000022.1:0-15136 GCA_039812305.1 Actinomycetales bacterium
AACGCCGGTGTGCCGCTGCGCGCTCCGGTCGCCGGCATCGCGATGGGTCTGGTCTCCGACACTCTGGACGGCCAGACGCAGTACATCGCCCTGACCGACATCCTCGGCGCCGAGGACGCCTTCGGCGACATGGACTTCAAGGTCGCCGGCACCAAGGAGTTCGTCACCGCGATCCAGCTCGACACCAAGCTCGACGGCATCCCGGCCTCGGTGCTGGCCGGTGCGCTGACCCAGGCTCGCGACGCCCGGCTCTACATCCTCGACGTGATGAACGAGGCGATCGACACCCCGGACGAGATGAGCCCGCACGCCCCGCGGGTGATCAGCGTCCAGGTGCCGGTGGACAAGATCGGTGAGGTCATCGGCCCGAAGGGCAAGATGATCAACCAGATCCAGGAGGACACCGGCGCCCAGATCTCGATCGAGGACGACGGCACCGTCTACATCGGCGCGGTCGACGGCCCGTCCGCCGAGGCCGCCCGGACGATGGTCAACGCGATCGCCAACCCGCACGTGCCCGAGGTGGGCGAGCGGTTCGTCGGGACGGTCGTCAAGACCACCTCCTTCGGCGCGTTCGTCTCGCTGACCCCCGGCAAGGACGGTCTGCTGCACATCTCGCAGATCCGCAAGATGGTGGGCGGCAAGCGGATCGACTCGGTCGAGGACGTCGTCAAGGTCGGTCAGAAGGTCCAGGTGCAGATCGCCGAGATCGACGACCGGGGCAAGCTGTCGCTGACGCCGGTCGTCGAGGAGGCCGCCGAAGCCGAGCCGGCCGGAGCCACTGCTGACTGAGGTGGGGCCGGGCGAAGTCGGGCAGGAGGTCGTCGCCGGCGTGCGGCGGACCGTCCTGCCCGGCGGCGTCCGGGTGATCAGCGAGACGATGCCCGGCCTGCACTCGGCCACCGTCGGGATGTGGGTCGGGGTCGGCTCGCGGGACGAGACGGCCGACTGCTACGGCTCGACCCACTTCCTGGAGCACCTGCTCTTCAAGGGCACCCAGAAGCGGGACGCGCTGGCGATCGCGGAGTCCTTCGACGCCGTCGGCAGCGAGTCGAACGCGGTGACCGGCAAGGAGCACACCTGCTACTTCGCTCGGGTGCGCGACGCCGACCTGCCGATGGCGGTGGACGTCATCGCGGACATGGTCTCCGCCGCCAAGCTCGACCCGACGGACGTGGACGTCGAACGCGGCGTCATCCTCGAAGAGTTGGCGATGAACGAGGACGACCCCTCCGACGTCGCGCACGAGCGGTTCGCCGAGATGGTGTTGGCGCCCAGCGCGCTGGCCCGTCCGATCGGCGGAACGCCGCAGACGATCCGCGACGTGACTCTGGAACGGATCCGCGAGCACTACGAACAGCACTACGTGCCAGCGGGTCTCGTCGTCACCGCGGCCGGGGGAGTGGACCACGACCAGCTCTACGAGCTGGTCGCCGGCGCATTGCCGGAGTGGACCACGCGCTCCGAGGGCCAACCATTCCCAGCCCGGCCCGCGGGCAGTCCCGAGGTCGGCGACGGCACGATTCTGACCGTGCACCGCTCCACCGAGCAGGCGCACGTGCTGCTCGGCGGGCTGGGTCTGGTGGCCACCGACCCCCGCCGGTACACGATGTCCGTGCTCTCCACCGTTCTCGGTGGTGGAATGTCGAGCCGGCTGTTCCAGGAGGTGCGGGAGCAGCGCGGCCTGGCCTATTCGGTCTATGCGTTCTCCGCCGGGTACTCCGATTCCGGTCACTACGGCATGTACGCGGGCTGTGCGCCGGGCCACGTGAACGAAGTGGTCGACGTGCTTGCCGAGCAGTGGGAACTGCTTGCGACACAGCCGATCTCCTCGCACGAGCTGGAGCGTGGCATCGGCCAGCTGTGCGGCTCCCTGGTCCTGGGCCTGGAGGACTCCGGGTCGCGGATGTCCCGCCTCGGCAAGGCCGAGCTGGTCTACGGGGAGTACACGACCCTGGACGAGACGCTGGACCGGATCCGCAACGTCACCGCCGAGGACGTCCAGGCGCTCGCCGCCGAACTGGCCTCCCGGCCGAGATCGCTGGTGCTGGTCGGCCCGTTCGACTCCGACCCGGTCACGTCGCTGCCGATCTGAGTCCCGCTCGATTATCCATCAGTGTGACCAGCACCATCCAGGCGGAGTCGCTGGTGAGGGCAGGCCATCGGTGGGTGCGGAGACGTGTGCCGCCCGGTATCGGCTTGCCTGGTGAGGGGCAACGGCCTGGGACGTCTGCGTGCGGTCGCGGTCGGTGCCGAATGGTTGCGTTCGTGCGTCTGTACGGTGACCGGTGGGTGTCTACCGTTGCCGCTCGTCGTGGGGGAGGTTGCCGGCGGCGCCGATGGCCAGTGTCCGTCGGGCACAGGACGGGCGTTTCGCCATCCGGGGCGGGCGCCGGGCAGGACGGGTGTCGGGGCAGCCGGAACGAGGCCGAGCATCCGGTTGACAGCCGGGCATCCGGTTTAACAGCCGGGCATCCGGCGATTTCCGGCTGTTGGGCCGTTATCTGGATGCCGGGCGCTTATCCGGCTGCCGGGCACTTATCTGGCTGCCCCGACACCAGTCATCGACCGGCTGCGCCGCTCGTGCCCCTGGCATCACGATGCCGCATCAGCGAGTTCGTCACCGTCGCCCGCACCATCCGCTACTAGGCTGGGTGCGCTCGGGCCGCAGCGCCGCCGCCACCCGACGGTCAGCAAGCACCGGCGCGGACCTGTATCACCTGCGCGACGCCAACGGCCGCCGCGAGATCGACCTGCTGATCGAGGCCAGGGACGGCAGCGTCATCGCGGTGGAGGTGAAGGCCAACTCCGCGCCCTCAGCCGCCGACGTCCGCCACCTGGAGTGGTTGCGTGACCGGCTCGGATCCCGGCTGGTGGCCAGCCTCGTGGTCCAGACCGGCCCTCGAGTCTTCCAGCTGACCGACCACGTTCTTGCGTGCCGATCGCCGGCGTGTGGTCTCCAGGTGGCAGGCCCGGCGATCAGAGGATGTAGAGCATCTCCTGGTAGGTCGGCAGCGGCCACAGGTCGTCGGCAACCAGCGACTCGAGCTGGTCGGCGGCAGCCCGGACGGCCAGCATCCCCGGCACCAGCGCGTCCCGGTAGTAGGTGGCCTCGGCCAGGGAGTCGTGCGCCCCGTCGTGCTCCAGGGATTCCTCCAGGGCGGCGATGGCCGCGGTCATCGCGCCGATGGTGGACGTGATGGACGTCAGCAAGGTCGCGTCGTAGTCCACCCCGATGGCCTTCATGCTGGCTGCGCCGGCGGCCAGCTCGGCCTGGTAGCGCAATGCCGCGGGCAGGATCTTGGTCTTGGCGAGTTCGACGGTCTCCTTGGCCTCGACCGCCAGGCTCAGCACGTACTGCTCCAGGTACACCTCGTACCGGCTGCGCAGCTCCCGGGGGCTGAGCACGTGGTGCCGGTCCATCAGCTCGACGACCGCCGGCTCCTGCAGCTGCGGCAGCGCGTCGACGGTGCTGCGCAGGTTCGGCAGGCCACGGGCCTGGGCCTCCTCCTGCCAGGCGTCGGAGTAGCCGTCGCCGTTGAACACGACCGCGCCGTGCTCGAGGATGATCTGCTGCAACACCTTCTGCACCGCCGAGTTGAACTCGACCCCGGCGGCCAGGTCCGCCTCGATCGAGTCGGCGACGAACTCCAGCGAGTCGGCCATGATCGTGTTGATGGCCACCATCGGGCCCGAGATGGACTGCGACGAGCCGGGGGCCCGGAACTCGAAACGGTTGCCGGTGAAGGCGAACGGGCTGGTGCGGTTGCGGTCGCCCGGGTCGGCCTTGAAGTGCGGCAGGGTGTCGACGCCGACGACCAGCGTGCTGGCCTCCTTGGAACCGGTCAGCGTCCCCTTGGCGATCTGGTCGAAGACGTCGGCGAGCTGGTCGCCGAGGAAGATCGAGATGATCGCCGGCGGAGCCTCGTTGGCACCCAGCCGGTGGTCGTTGCTGGCGGAGGCGACGACCGCCCGCAGCAAGCCCCCGTACAGGTGCACGGCCCGGATGACCGCGGCGCAGAACACCAGGAACTGGGCGTTCTCGTGCGGGGTGTCACCGGGGTTGAGCAGGTTTCCCTGGTTGTTGTTGCCGATCGAGAAGTTCACGTGCTTGCCGGAGCCGTTGACACCGGCGAACGGCTTCTCGTGCAGCAGGCAGGACATGCCGTAGCGCTCGGCGACTTTCCGCAGCGTCGTCATCATCAGCTGCTGGTGGTCGTGCGCGAGGTTCGCCTTCTCGAACAGCGGGGCGATCTCGAACTGGCCGGGGGCGACCTCGTTGTGCCGGGTCTTGGCCAGGATGCCCTGCTTGAACAGCTCCCGGTCGACCTCGATCATGTACGCGAGTACCCGTTCGGGGATGGCGCCGAAGTATTGATCGTCGAACTCCTGGCCCTTGGGCGGCTTGGCGCCGAAGAGGGTCCGGCCCGCCGACATCAGGTCGGGACGGGAGAAGTAGAAGTGCCGGTCGATCAGGAAGTACTCCTGCTCCGCACCCGCATAGGAGACGACGGTGTCGATGTCGACATGCCCGAACAGCCGCAGGACGCGGTCGGCCTGCTTGCTCATCGCCTGCTGCGAGCGCAGCAGAGGTGTCTTCTTGTCCAGCGCCTCCCCGGTCCAGGAGATGAAGACCGTCGGAATGCACAGGGTGTTCCCGTTCGGGTTCTCCAGGATGTAGGCGGGGCTGGTCACGTCCCAGCCGGTGTAACCGCGGGCCTCGAAGGTGTTGCGGATGCCGCCGTTGGGGAACGACGATGCGTCCGGCTCACCCTGGATCAAGGTCTTGCCGCTGAACTGCGCCATCGACAAGGCGTCGGATTCCGGCTCCAGGAAGGAGTCGTGCTTCTCGGCGGTGAGGCCCGTCAGCGGATAGAAGACGTGCGCGTAGTGGGACGCGCCGTTCTCCAATGCCCAGTCGCGCATGGCCGAGGCGACCGCGTCCGCGATGGTCGGATCCAGGGGCTCGCCGCGGTCGATGGTGGCGATCACCGACTTGTAGACCAGCTTGGGCAGCCGACTCTTCATGGCGGAGGGCCCGAAGACGTTCTTGCCGAACAGATCTCCCAGTGGCTCGGTGAATTCCGTGGACGGCGCCTGATACGACGTCACGGCATCGATCGCCTTGCGACGGGACGTGCTTCCACTCATGTGCTGGTCTCTCTGTGTGTCCGGTGATGCTCGACGTTGAATCGGCAACCTGGGTAGGCAACCGCGCACCATCGACGAACCTACGAGTGGCGTGTGTCGGCTGTGTAACGCCATGGTTTCGGACCATGACCGGACTGTCCTCCGTGTCCCGGGCCCGTCACTCCACCCGCGAGAGCCGCCGGACGGCCACCGGGACGGCCAGCATCAGCAGGAGACAACTCCAGACGACCGTCGCCAGGACGGGATTCGCCAGCGGCCACGGGCCGTCCGGGGGCGGGCCGTTGCCCAGCAGCGATCTGAGACCGCCGACGGCGGCGCTGAACGGATTCCACTCCGCGACGACTCGAAGGCCCGTCGGCATGGTCTCCACCGGGATCAGAGCGTTGGAGAGCATGACGAACCCGAGCAGCAGGGACGACAGCTGCTGGATCACGGTCTCGTCGATGACCAGCCCCAGCAGCACACCGAACCAGGCAAGGGCATGGCCGAAGAGCAACAGCAGGGCGAAACCGCCTGCGGCGCCGGCGATCCCGGTGTGCCAGCGCCATCCGATGAGCAACCCGATACCGGCCATGAGCAGGTAGCAGATCGCGGCCATGAGGGACTGGGCGAGCGTGTGACCGAGCAGGATGGCCAGCCGCGACACCGGCATCGTCCGAAGCCGCTGGGTCAGGCCCTCGCGGAGGTCTCGGGCGGTGTCGCCGGCCACGATGACGAGGCTGGTGCCGGCGGTCAGGATGAAGGCGCCCGGCACCAGGGCCTCGCGATAGGTCCTGGCCTCGCCGCCGGAGATCGCGCCGCCGAAGACGTAGCCGAACATCAGCACCAGGCCGATCGGGCCGGCGAGGTAGGCGAGCACGAGAATCGGATTGCGGCGCAGGACGAGCAGGTGGCGGGCCGCGATGGTGGCGGCTTCGCTCATGGCGTGCCGCCCTTCGGGGGCGAGGGTCGGCCGACCAGCGTCAGGTAGGCCTCGTCGAGGGTCGGTTCCTCAACCGCGATGTCGGTGACCTCCACGCCGCCATCGGACAGGGCGGTCAGAAGACCGGCGAGAGTGGGGCGGTGTGTGCCGAGAAGCCCGGACAGCCGTCGTTGTGAGGTCGGGGCCAGCGGATCTACCGCCGCGGACGGGTCGGTGGGAACGTCCTCGACGAGGCTGCTGACGCCGAGGGGCTCGACAATGGCCCGGACCACCTCGACCGCGGCGTCGGTGCGCAGGCTCAGTCGGTGGCCGATCCGAGCCTTCAGGCTGCGGGGTGTGTCGTCGACCAGGACGGTGCCGCGCTGCAGGACCGCGACCCGATCGCTCAGCCGGTCGGCCTCCTCGAGGTACTGCGTGGTCAACAGCACGGTGGTTCCGGCCGCGGCCAGTTCCCGGACGATCCGCCAGATCTCGGTCCGGCTCTCCGGATCGAGCCCGGTGGTCGGCTCGTCGAGGCAGAGCAGTCGCGGCGCGCCGACCAGGCTGGCGGCGATGTCGAGGCGCCGCCGCATCCCGCCGGACCAGGTGCCCACGGGGCGGCGCGCGGCGTCCGCGAGCAGGTAGGCATCGAGGAGCTCGTCCGCCTGGCGACACGCCTGCCGGCGGCCGAGGCCGCGCAGTCGTGCCAGGACGACGAGGTTCTCGCGGCCGCTGAGCCGGCGATCCAGAGTGGTCTCCTGGGCGGTGACGGCGATGGCGGCCCGGGCCCGCTCGGGGGCGCGCGCCACATCGTGGCCGGCCACCAGCGCCGTACCCGAGGTGGCCCGGGTCAGCGTCGAGAGAATGCGCACGAGCGTCGTCTTGCCCGACCCGTTGTGGCCGAGCAGGCCCAGGACGGTGCCGGCCTCGACGGCCAGATCCACCCCGGCCAGCGCGTGGACGGTGCTGCCGCGTCCGCGGAACTCCTTGGTCAGACCCTGGGTCTCCAGAACGAGTTCGGCCATGATCATCCCTTCTGCAATCACTGTTCGCAGTTAACGTAGCACAAAAATGCGAATGGTGAACGCAGTTATTCGCCGGCCGGGATGGCCAGCGATAGGGTCGCGGTGTGACGGGGCGCGACGCACAGGGTGAGGCAGTGGCCCAGCCGGTGATCTGGATGCGGACGCTCGGTGGCACTCGCGGCCCACAGCCGTCCCTGACGCTGGAGCGGATCGCGGCGGCTGCGGTAGAACTCGCCGACGAGGACGGGCTGGAGGCGGTGAGCACCCGCAGGCTCGCCGCCAAGCTCGGAGTGGGAGCGGCCTCGCTGTACCGGTACGTCACCGGCAAGCTCGATCTGTACGACCTGATGGTCGACCGGGTATGCGCGGAGTACGAGCTGGCCCCGACCGGGGACTGGCGTTCCGATGTGCATCTGTACTGCGTGCAGGCCTTGGGCATTCACCGTCGCCATCCGTGGCTTGGCCCGTTGATGAATCAGGTGACCTGGGGTCCGCATCTGCTGAGTGCGCTCGACTTCCTGCTGGGGGCGCTCCCGAGCGCGTCGTTCGACCTCCGCCGGCGGATGGAGATCCTGGGCCTGGTCAACGGGATGACGGCTCTTGTCGCCTCGACCATCGCCCCGGCGGGGCCGGAGTCTCGCAATCCGGAGCGAGTGGCCGGCAATGCCGTCTACCTGGCCTCCGTGGCTGCCGAACCCGGCCTGCCCCACCTCAGCGAGGCACTACGTCAACTGGCGGAGGCGCCACCCGCGCCGGTGGAACCCGAAGAGGTATTGCGGACGGCCATCGATCGTCTGCTGGGAGTCCCGGACGCGTCCTGAGGTGCATCGAATGGCGACGATCGGCGCCGAACGGTTGCGAAGGTTCGCCAGCAGCGTCGCCACTCGGCATCTAGCGTTGCCGTTCCCGGTATCGGGCGCACCGATGTCGACGTGGACGCCGACGCGGTGCATACTGACCTGAGCAGAGTGAGACCTGCGCGTGCTCCGGGGTCGGTGTAAGTCCGAACCGGCGGTGATAGTCCGCGACCCGTCCGCATCCAGCGGCCGGTTGATCCGGTGGAATTCCGGTACCGACGGTGAAAGTCCGGATGGGAGGCAGCACGCGGCGGCGTCAGGACGGCTTCGGCCGTCGGTGATCCGTCCCGGTCCGGTCGCGACGCGTCAGACGCGGCGACCGCGGATCGGGTGCGATCGCATCGTCGTCCACCCCCGGAACCGCGCATGCGGAACGGGAAGGGTGGACGCGATGTCCCGAGTGTGGGCGGCCCAGCCGCTCGATTCGACGCGCCCGGGTGACGATTCCCCCCGTCCTGACCGTGATTCCGCGCGCCACGCCCCCGCGTCTCGCGATGTGGATCCCGACCACCCGGGACCGGACGCCAGCCGCGACGAGTTGGCCGCCCTGCGAGCCGCCACCCGGGCGGCCGCGGACCCGACGATCCGCACCCGGGTCAACCCGCGCGTCGGTGCGGCTCTCCTCGATGCCGACGGCAAGCTGCTCGGCGTCGCCGCCCACCGGGGTCCGGGCACGCCGCATGCGGAGGTCGCCGCGATTGCCGCCCTCCCGCCCGGAAGTGAGCCGCACACCGCCGTCGTGACGCTCGAACCCTGCGCCCACCGCGGCAACACCGGGCCCTGCACCGAAGCCCTCCTGGCCGCCGGCGTCCGTCGGGTCGTGTTCGCGCAACAGGACCCGAATCCGATCGCCGCCGGCGGCGGGCTGGTGCTCGCCCAGGCCGGGTTGGACGTCGTCAGCCTGAGCCAGACCGTGGAGCCCGAGGACCCGGAAAGCCGGCAGATCATCGCCGAGACCCGTGACCTCGACCCGGAATGGCTGACCGCCGCACGACTCGGACGCCCACACGTCCGCCTCAAGCTCGCCCTCACCATCGACGGCCGGATCGCCGCCGCCGACGGCTCCAGCCGCTGGATCACCGGCCCGTCCGCCCGCCGGGACGCCCACCGGCTGCGCGCTCGGGCCGACGCGATCCTGGTCGGCACCGGGACGGCACTGGCCGACAACCCGCAGCTCAGCGTCCGGGACGAGCACGACACCCCGATCCCGTATCCGCTGCAGCCGACGCGGGTCGTGCTCGGACGACGGCCCGTCCCGTCCGGCGCCCGCCTGCACGACGCCAGCGCGCCGACCCAGCAGCTGGTCGAGACCGACCCGGCGACAGCGCTGCGGAGGCTGTACGACCAGGGCGTCCGGCGGGTCTTCGTCGAAGGCGGCGCCCGGATCGCCGCGGCCTTCCTCCGCGCCGGAGTGGTCGACGAACTCGTCACCTACACCGCGCCGGCCCTTCTCGGCGCCGGACCACCGGCCGTCGCCGACCTCGGCATCACCACCATCGCCGACGCCCGGCGCCTCCAGGTTGTCGACGTGGCTCTGGTCGGCGACGACGTCCGCACCCGCTACCGCCCACTCGTCCGTGACACCACACACGCATCCACACAGCAGGGAGTCCGCTGATGTTCACCGGCATCGTCGAGGAGATCGGCACCGTCCTGAACCGCCGCGACGTCGAGGACGGCGCCCGCATCGTCATCGCGGCCAGCACCGTGCTCGGCAGCCCCGGCGCCACCGGGACGGTGCGCCTCGGGGACTCGATCGCGGTCAGCGGGGTCTGTCTGACCGTCACCGAGTTCAGCCACGAGTCCGGCGAGGATCCCGGCGGCACCAGTTGGTTCGCCGCCGACATGATGGCCGAGACGCTCCGCAGAACCGGGCTCGGCCGGCTCCGTGCGGGAGACCGGGTGAACCTCGAGCGGGCGCTCGCCGTCGGCGACCGGCTCGGCGGCCACATCGTCCAGGGTCACGTCGACGGCGTCGGTCGTGTACTGCGGATCGTGCCCGGCCAGCAGTGGCACGAGGTGCGGTTCTCGGTGTCCGCCGCACTGGCCCCGCTGATCGCGGAGAAAGGCTCGATCGCGGTGGACGGGATCTCGCTCACCGTGGCCGCGGTCAGTCCCGCGGCCGCGGAGGACCCCTGGTTCGAGGTCGGCCTGATCCCGACCACCCTGGACCTCACGACCCTGGGCGGCGCGCAGGTCGGCGACGAGGTGAATCTCGAGATCGACGTCCTCGCCAAACAGCTTCAGCGGCTCACCGCCTTCCTCGACAACCCCGTCACGATTGGAGAACTCCAGTGACCGCAATGCCGGCGCCCCCGATGAGTGGGGCTGCGGCGCAGACGCCGCGGCCGAACATTCGGCTGGCCCCCACCGACGAGCCGCCGGGCGCGAGTTCGAACCAGGACGATCGCCACATCGCCATCGACCCGGTCGGGAAGGTGATCGCCGACCTGGCGCAGGGCCGTCCGGTGGTGGTGCTGGACGCCGCCGACCGCGAGAACGAGGGCGATCTGATCATGGCCGCCGACGCGGCCACCCCCGAGTGGATGGCGCTCTTCGTGCGGTACGGCAGCGGCTTCGTCTGCGCGCCGATGCCCGCGACGCGGGCCGACCAGCTCGGCCTGCCGCTGATGGTCGCCCGGAACCAGGAGTCGCTCGGCACCGCGTTCACCGTCACCGTGGACGCCAAGGAAGGCGTGACGACCGGCATCAGCGCGGCCGATCGCGCCCACACCCTGCAGTTGCTGGCCGGCGGCGCGACCCGTCCGGAGGACCTGGTCCGGCCGGGGCACGTCCTCCCGCTGCGGGCTCATCCGGGCGGTCTGGCCGCCCGCCAGGGGCACACCGAGGCCGCCGTCGAGCTCACCCGGCTCGCGGGCCGCGGCGAGGTCGCGGTGATCGTCGAGCTGGTCGAGGACGACGGATCGATGCGCCGGGCCGAGTCCTGCCGGCGGTTCGCCGACGAGCACGGCCTCAGCCTCACCACCATCGAGGCCCTGCACGAGCACCTGGGGGACGGGCCGGTCGCGCCGCCGGCGGTCCGCCGCGTGCACACCGTGAGCACTCGCCTGCCGACGGCCACCGGCCAGTTCCGCGCCTACGGCTATCGCGATGCCGCCGGGGTCGAGCACGTGGCGCTGGTCGTCGGCGACGTCGACCAGACCGCCGGGGACGCGACCCCGGTGCCGGTGCGCGTCCATTCCGAGTGCCTCACCGGGGACGTGTTCGGCTCGCTGCGCTGCGACTGCGGGCCGCAGCTGACGGCCGCGATGTCCAGGGTGCAGCAGGAGGGGCGTGGCGTCATCGTCTACCTCTGCGGACACGAAGGGCGAGGCATCGGCCTGGTCGCCAAGCTCGCCGCCTACACCCTCCAGGACGAGGGGCGCGACACCGTCGAGGCCAATCTCGACCTCGGCCTGCCGGTGGACAGCCGGGACTACGCGACCGCGGCCGCGATGCTGACGGACCTCGGAGTCTCGTCCGTCCGACTGCTGACCAACAACCCGGCCAAGGCCGCCGGACTGCGCCACTACGGCATCGACGTCGTGGCCCGCGAGGAGCTGGTCGTCGGCGCAACCCCGGAGAACATTGGTTATCTTGACACAAAACGTCGTAAGCTTGGCCACGTCCTTCCCGACACGCTGACGCTCGACCACCAGGAGGTGCCGTGAGTGGAGATGGATCTCCCGTCCTGCAACTGACCCCGGCCCGGGGGCTGCGGGTCGCGATCGTCGCGGCCCAGTGGCACACCGAGGTGATGGACGGCCTGCTGGCGGGGGCCCGACGCGCGGCGGAGGAGGCCGAGGTGGAGGTGCGCGAGCTGAGGGTGCCGGGCACCTTCGAACTGCCGGTGGCCTGCGCGCGGCTGGCGAACTCGGGCTTCGACGCGGTGGTGGCGCTCGGGGTCGTCGTCCGGGGTGGGACGCCGCACTTCGACTACGTCTGCGACGCGGCCACCTACGGCCTGACGAAGGTCAGCGTGGAGACCGGGGTGCCGGTCGGTTTTGGTGTGCTGACCTGTGACGACGACGAGCAGGCCCGCGACCGTGCCGGCCTGCCCGGCTCGCAGCACGACAAGGGCTACGAGGCGGCCGCGGCGGCGATCCTCACTGCCGCGTCGCTATCCCATTTCGACTGAGGCACAAGGGGTTTGTTCTCGCACTGAATCTTCGGGGGGCTCGACCTAACATGGAGGAGACGGAGGTACCGACATCATGGCCAGGGATCGCGAGGGGGGCGGGCCTCGACAGCGTCTGTCGCGGGAGACGATTGTCACGGAGGCGATCTCATTCGTCGATGCGCAGGGGCTTCCCGCGCTGACGATGCGCCGGCTGGGGCGGCAATTGGGCGTCGAAGCCATGTCGCTGTACCGGTACGTGAACAGCCGGGAGGACCTGCTCGAGGCGATGGTCGAGGAACTGGTGCGCCGCCTCCGGCGAGACCGGAGTGCGGAATCGGGCAACGACACCTGGCAGGGGTACCTGGAGTGGGTCGCACACGGCGTGCGATCGATGGCGGTCGAGCATCCGCATCTGTTCCCGCTGGTGGCCACTCGCAATCCGGCGGCGACCTGGCTGCGTCCGCCCTTGCGCAGTCTGGACGTCGTCGAGGAGTTCCTCTCGACCCTGCGCGAGCGTGGCTTCTCCGGCGAGCGAGCGGTGATGGCCTACCAGCTGTTCACCAGCTTCCTGCTCGGCCATCTGCTGGTCGAGTCCACCCAACGGTCCACGTCACCGACGCTGCCCGAGCAGCAACTGGCGGGAGGGCAGGAGCCGGACGATGTCTCCCACTATCCGAACCTGGAGGAGCTGTCGGAGTTGCTGGCCGCCGACCGGGCCAAGGAGGAGTTCGAGGACGCGCTGGAGATCGTGATCGGGCGGCTGGAGACCGCGTCCGACTGAAGGCGGGAGCCTGGGCCACGCGCGTCGACCGGCCGCGGGAGGGGCGCGGGTGTGCGGCCGGAGCGTGCCGAGCGGGCACAGTAGGGTTGGCGTCCATGACGATCAAGGTGGCTGTGTTCGGCGCGGCCGGACGGATGGGATCGACGGTCTGCCAGGCGGTCGAGGGGGCGGACGACCTCGAGCTGGTGGCCCGCATCGACGTCGGCGACGAGCGGTCGGTGGCGACCGCGGCGGGCGCCCAGGTGGTCGTCGACTTCTCGGTGCCCAGTGCCGCTCCCGGCAACGTGGCCTGGTGCATCGAGCACGGTCTGCACGTGGTGGTCGGCACCACCGGGTGGGCCGAGGAATCCCTGGCGGCCGTGCGGGCGCAGCTCGCGGACGCGCCGGACGTGGGCGTCCTGATCGCCCCGAACTTCGCTCTCGGAGCCGTCTTGTCGATGCGTTTCGCGGAGATCGCGGCGGCTCACTTCGAGTCCGCCGAGGTGATCGAGCTGCACCACCCGAACAAGGTGGACGCCCCCTCCGGCACCGCCCGGCACACCGCCGAGGTGATCACCGCGGCGCGCCGCTCAGCCGGCCTGGGCCTGCCTCCGGACGCCACCGAGACCGGACTGGAGGGCGCCCGGGGCGCGCAGGTCGGCGACGTCCGGGTACACGCGGTGCGGTTGCGGGGCCTGGTCGCGCACGAGGAGATCGTCTTCGGCGGGCCCGGCGAGCAGCTCACCATCCGTCACGACTCGTTCGACCGGATCTCCTTCATGCCCGGTGTGCTCCTGGGCGTCCGCAAGGTGGTCTCCCACCCTGGGCTGACTGTCGGGCTGGCGGAGTACCTCGACTTCTGAGCCCGTCGGGCGCTGTGCCTGCCACGCCGCTCGCGCCTCCCACGCTGCCGCTCACCATGTGGCGAGTGGCGCCCACTATGTAGTCATGCAGGTGGACCTGCGAGTGATCCGACGCCTGGGGGCGTGATCACGCCCCCGGATGCAGGATCACCGGTCGGTCCACCCGCAGCTTCCCGCCGGGGACCCAGCCGGCTCTCGCCAAGAGACTCAGCCGGCTCCCGCCAAGAGACTCAGCCGGCTCCCGCCCAAAAGACTCATCCGGCCAGGGCGAGCCTGGTCCGGGCGACGGTGATCTCCACCCGCTGGCCCCAGGCGAGGCTGAGGTGGTCGGACTCGATGCCGTCGCCGAAGACGACGAGGCCGTCGGATTCGACGTCCACCCGCAGGGCCTGCCCGGGCTGGAGCCCGCCGGACGTCAAGGAGGTGCCGGTGGCCGGTGACGGCCAGGCCTCGCGGACGAACCAGGCGAGCCAGTCGTCCTGGGCGGCCGGCAGGGGCATGCCGCGGCCGTTGGCCAGCGAGGCGCACCAGCCGGTCGACCCGGTGCCGGTGCCCACGATGATTCCCGAACTGGACTGTCGCTCAGCCGTCTTCGCGTCGACACGAAGCCGGTAGCGCGACGACTGGTGGCTGCGGTGGCCGAGGTAGATCTCGTTCAGGGCGACCAGCTGCTCGCCGGTGTCCGTGCGGGCGGCGACCATGGCGCGCGGCTGCAGGCGCTCGCGGCCCGCGGCGAGGTCGCGCAGCAGGTCGGCCGTGGCCTCGGGCTGAAACCGGGCCAGTACCCCGGGCGCCTGCGCCCCCGGGTCCTGCACGGCGATGCCGATCACCGGCTGGCCGTGCAGATACTTGGCCACGTTGGCGACCAAGCCGTCCTGGCCGACGGCGACGATGATGTCGTCCGGGGTGAAGGCGAACCGGTCGAGGTCGGTGCGCTCGACGGCGGCGCGATGCCACTCCAGCGGGATCGCCGCCGACACCGTCGCCAGCGCCCGCTGCAGCCGGGCGTGCCGCTGCCGCATCTCGCCGAGGTCACCGCCCCGGCTGCGCAGGAAGAACTCGGCCTGGCCGAGCGTGGCGTGCCGGGCCAGCAGGGCGTCCAGCTCGCTGGCCCGCCGGACGACGACCACCCGGGGAGGCAGGCTGCCCATCACGCGCTCCCGGCCTGGCTCGGGACGGCCAGCCGGCCGGCGAGCTGGGTCAGCACGTCCGGGGTGATCGTCAGCTGGTCGATCTCGCCCACGGAGGACGCCAGCTCGCGCATCGCCAGGGCCGCCAGCAGCTGCGGGCCGGCGCCCGCCAGCGTCTCGTACTGCTGCCGGTCAGCCTCGGCCTTCACCTGGGCGCGGGCCCGCTCGGCGTCGGCCTGCGCCTCGGCCTTCAGGCGCACCCGCTCCGCCTCGGCCTCCGCCGCGATCCGCGCCGCGGCCGCCTGCTCGGCCGCCCGCTGGCGATCGTT
>JBDIAG010000023.1:0-15035 GCA_039812305.1 Actinomycetales bacterium
GGTGTGCGCGTTCAAGGGCACCAGAGGCAACTTGCCCCGTCTGATGCGGTCGAAGACTGCCGCATTGGTCAGACTCTGCGTCCTGCCGGGCCCGTAGAACTCGGGCGCGCGACAGATCACCGCGTCGATCGTGCCCGCGGCCATCTCGTCCAGCAACGTGGTTGCCACCTGCGCTCGCACGGTGGCCTTGCGCCCGACCGGATCGAAGCGGGTCTCCTCGGTCTGGGGTGTCGCGGTCCGCGGGTACATGTAGGTGTTGTCGAAGAAGACGAGCTTGCTGCCGTGCTCGCGGCAGGCGGCGATCGTGTTCGCCATCATGGTCGGAAACCGTTGTTCCCACATCTCGGAGTTCATCGGCAGACCCACGGTGAGGTAGACGATGTCGCTTCCGGCCACCGCCGCATCGGTGGCGGCGGCATCCATGAGATCAGCCGGCACGAGCTGGTCGGAGTCGTTCACCTTGCGCGGTTTTCGGCTCACCAGGCGGATGTCGTGGGTGTGATTGCGACGCAGTTCACGGGTGAGTTCATCGGCGATCTGACCGCCCGATCCGAGCACTGTCTGCATGGGCTTCTGTCCTTCTGAGTCTGCGTGGACGGAGTCTGCGGTGGGACGTGATCTCGACCGTCAGAGGAGAGCGGCAACCTTGGTCGCGGTCTCCTTGGCCGAACCGGGGTTCTGCCCGGTGACGAGCCTGCCGTCCACGACCGTGTAGGAGACGAACGGCAGCAGCGCCTTCGAGTAGCGCGAACCGCGCTCCTTCATCCGTTCCTCCACGTTGTAAGGAACGAGCTTGTCGACCCGGGCGAGCACCTCTTCCCGCCACGAGAACCCGGTGATGTTGCGGCCCGCCACGAGGTAGCTGCCGTCGGAGAGGGTCGTCTCGAGCAGACCGCAGTAACCATGGCAGACAGCGCCCACGACGCCGCCCCGCTCGAAGATCTCCCGGGTGATCCGTTGCAGCCCCACACTGCCGGGGAAATCGAACATCACGGCGTGGCCGCCGGTGAAGTAGATCGCGTCGTAGTCGGCCGACTCGATGTCTTCGGGAGCAACGGTGGTCTCCAACAGCGCCATCCGCGCCGGGTCGTTGTGCCAGGCCTTGGCGGAGGCGTCGTAGTTCGGGAACTTCAACGACCGGGGCTCCAGCGGCGACCTCCCTCCCGCCGGGCTCACGAGGGTCTGTTCGAATCCCCGCTCGGCGAAGATGTCGTAGGCGTGAGTCAGTTCGGAGAGCCACAGTCCCGTCCGGTGGGAGGGGTCGGTCTCGTAGCGGTCGACATTGGTGACGACGATCAGAATGCGCTTGCTCATAGCGGCCTCGTTTCCGGCTGGGACGATGACGCGAACACGGCAGCGAAGGCCGCACGCACCCGCTCATCGATGACGGTCTGGTCGGTATTGGTGAGCTTGCCGTCCAGGTGGAGGAAGGCCAGCCCGTGGGCGAGCGACCAGCCCGCCGTGGCCAGAGCAACAGGGTCGGACTGCGGGAAGACCTCGGCCATGACGGCTTCCAGATAGTCGTGCAGCGCACGAGCCGCCCGTACCCGCTCGTCGTCCTGGTCATCGCAGGCCCGTCCGAACATGAGCCGGAACAGCGCCGGGCGCTGCATAGCGAAGCGCACATACCCAACAGCGAGCTCACCGACTTCGACAGCAGACGCCGGCGCTCGCCCTCCCCCCGTGAGAGTGCTCATCAGCTCGCGCAACCCGTGGACGGCCAGTGCCGACTCCAGCGCGTCACGGTCAGCGAAGTGCCGGTACGGCGCGGCGGTGGACACCCCCGCCCGACGGGCGACCGCCCGCAGCGAGAACGGTTCACCGCCCTCGAGCATCTCGAGGGCGGTGAGAACCAGCGTCGCCCGCAGATCGCCGTGGTGATACCCGGTCCTGGCCGAGTCGGAAACCATCCGCACACCCCCTCCACGAAGTAAGCATCGCTTACATTATCACGAAGCGAGTCCGGGGCGGCTCAATTCGGGCAGCCAGGTAGAGCACGAGCGCCGTGAACCGTGACAGGGCCCCGGCTCAGGTTGCGCGGTCGCGCCCCCTGAAGCCGGCGAACCGATGGCGAGAAGCCATCGCGCGATGGCGAGAAAGGCATCGCGCCGACCGTCAACGCTATGTGACGAGCACCGAATACCAGGCGGATGGCTCAGCCCGGAACGCTCGGCGACGCGTCGTGGGAGCGGTGAGCCTCAGAGGTGCTTCTGGAAGAACGGAACAGCGGCCTTGAGGGCTTCCCCGGTCGCCTCGGGCTGGTCGTAGAGCTCGTAGTGAGTCACGCCTTCGAGAACCTTCAGCTGCTTCTCCTTCGAGGCCGCGCGTCCGTAGAGCTCCATGCCCAGACGGTAGGAGGCGAAGGCGCCAGGCTTGTCGCCGATGACGACCAGCAGCGGCTGCGTGAGGAACGTCTCCGCGTGGGCGTAGGCATCCCACGTGGCCAGCGCCCCCTGGCGGGCGAAGCTGAAGCTGGTGCGGCCGTTCTCGTGAGCGCCACGCTCGGTCTTGTAGTACTCGGTCGCCTCGACGACGTCGACGTCGGTCAGCCCGTTCTCCTTGGCGAACTCGACGGACGGCGGCAGGAGGTCGTTGATCTGCTGATCCTTGCCGCGCGCCTCCGCGGTGCGCTGAGCGGCGACGGCTTCGAGCATGCCGATCGGGTCGTAGTTGGAGAAGCCCTCGCGCATGAGGCGACCCACGTTCGAGCCGGCCACCGTGGTCAGTGCCTTGATGCGGCGATCGATCATCGTGGCCGCCACGGCGTAGCCCGCGCCGCCGCAGATGGCCAGCACGCCGATTCTGTCCTCGTCCGCCCAGGGCTGGGTGACGAGGTAGTCGACCACGTAGCTGAAGTCACTGGTGCGGAAGCCGGGATCCTCGGTAAACCGGGGCTCTCCGCCGCTCTCGCCCTGGAAACTGGCATCGAAGGTGATCGCGACGAAGCCCTGCCTGGCGAGGCCGGCGGCATAGATGTTGCCCGCCGTCTGCTCCTTGACGCTGCCGGTCGGGTGGGCGGAGATGACGACCGGATGCTTCTCGGTCTGGTCGAAACCCTCGGGGAAGTACACGTTGGCCGCAAGGTCCCACGCCACAGCGGGGATCGTGACGGGCGTGATGGTGAAGGTCGAGTCAGTCACTGCGATGCTCCTATCACATGGTCGGGCGGGACGAAGACGTGCCGCCGCATTGATGTCGGCTTCCATCGTGGGACAGATCTACTCAGCCTGCCAGTGCAGGATCGTTCCTAGGAACAACGACTCCTACCTTGGGACGACAGCATCGCTCTCGGATCGCGCCCGTAGCAGCGCCAGCCGCCTCTGCGTCTCGGAACCGTTCTCGACGACGTTGACCACCAGCTGCTGCTCCGGGGAGCTGGCGTACCGGAACATGTCCCAGTCGAAGACCAGTGTCCCGACCAGCGGATGGTTGAGGGTCTTGGTGCCGAAGTCCTGACGGGTGACGTTGCGGGCCGCCCACCACTTGCCGAACTCGCGGTCGGCGATGGTCAGCTCGCCCACGAGGGCGGCCAGCGCGGGATCGTCGGGATTCGCTGCCGCCTCCCGCCGCAGGATCGCCACGCAGGCCCGGGCCACCGAGGCCCAGTCGGCGAAGAGCTCGCGCATCCGGGGGTCGGTGAAGATCAGCCGCACATAGTTGAGCTCGCTCTTGGGCAGTTCGCTGAAGGGTACATAGACCAACTCCGCCAATGTATTCCACGCGAGGACCGCCATCCGTGGCCCCAGTACCATCGCAGGGCTCTCGGTGAGCTGGTCCAAGAGAGTCTGCAATTGCGGACGCACCCGGAGCCGTTCTCTACGCGCCCGCGAAGCCACGACCTTCGGGGCCACCTGCGCCTGGGCGGCATGGTCCACCAGACTCAGCACATAGTCGGCCTGGTCTTCGTCGAGGCGCAGCGTCTCGATCAGTGACTCGAGCACACGCCCGGACGGCACGAGTCGTCCCTGTTCGATGCGGGTGTAGTAGTCCGTGCTGATGGCGACCATCTCGGCGACCTCTTCCCGCCGCAGGCCGGGAACCCGACGATGGCCACCGCTGGCTGGAATATCGAACGTGTCCGGATCCAACGAGCCGCGCCGCGTGCGCAGGAAGTCGCCCAGCTCCCGCAGATGAGGCATGCGGCCGCCAGTTTGCGTCGACACGACCTCACCGTAACACGCAACCTAGGAAAGCCCTGACGTTGCATTCACACCATTGCAGGAACGGGAACCTCCTTGCGCAGGCCCCGACCTCTCTGAAGCGGTTGCGCCGCCTCCCGCCCACTAGGAGTGAGGCAGGTCGACGCCCAGATAGCGAGCGATGATGGTCTCCAGTTCGGCGCGATCGAGAGCCGGGTCGAATCCGTCGGCGTCGGTCATGAAATAGCCGGCGTCGATGATGCCTTGAATCCAGCGAGCCGCCCGCGCCGGATCGAGACCGGTGTCGAAGTGCCCGGCCACCTGACCCGACTGCACGATGTCGGCGATGACTGCGCGCAACCGCTGGTCGCCCTCCTCGATCAGCATGGCGAACTCCGCGTCCCGCAGAGCCAACTGCATGGCCGCCGTCAGGATGCCCGCGGCAAGCGGTGAGGAGAGGTCTGCCGCCATCTGATCGATGACCCGCCCGAGGGCGTGCCTGGAATCGCTTCGATCGAGGTCGCGCAGGAAGGTGGCGTGCGCTGCGACGTCGTCCATGAACAGCGCCATCATCAACGAGCGTTTGTCCGGGAAGTAGTGGAACAGCGTGCCGGACCCGATACCGCCCTCACGGCAGATCGCGGCGGTGGTCGCTCCGTCGTACCCCCGTTGGGCGAACACCGACGCCGCCGCCTCGAGGATTCGCCTCCTCTTGGCCGCGTGCTTCTCGGGATTGACCGTCCGCATTCCTCTTGTCCTGATCTGCTTGACTGATCGTGACCGACCAATAATAGAGTGATTGCTCCACTAATGCAATCGACCAGCAGAGCACTCCCAGCGAAACCGGCCCAGCACCGGCGACTCTTGCATTAGGCAGGCATTTACCTGCATAATCAGATCGTGGAACCCGACACGGTGTTCAAAGCGCTCGCCGATCCCGGCCGGCGCCGACTGCTCGACATGCTGCACGAGAGGTCCGGTCTGACCCTGGGCGAACTCTGCGACGGCTTGGACATGCGTCGGCAATCGGTCAGCCAGCACCTGGACCTGCTGGAAGCCGCGGGCCTGGTGACCTCGGTGCGCGACGGACGGCGGAAGCTGCACTATCTCAACCCCGTGCCGATCCACGAGATCCAGCGTCGCTGGATCTGGAAGTTCGAGGAGCCGCGTCTCGCGACCCTCGATGCGATCAAACAGCGAGCAGAGGAATCCGCGATGGCCGCTTCGACCTCCGGGACGATTCCCGACTACGTCTACACCACCTACATCCGCGCCACACCGGAACAGGTGTGGGATGCGCTGACCGATCCCGACGTGACCGCACGGTTCTGGGGCCACTCCCAGATCTCCGACTGGCGGGTCGGCAGCAGGGTGGATCACGTCCGGGTCGACGGCTCCGGCATCGCCGATGCGTCAGGCACGGTCATCGAGTTCGACCGACCGCGTCGCCTGGTCTTCGGTTTCGACGACCCCGCACGTCAGGACGATCCGACCTTCGAGCCGAGCGTCGTCGCCTTCGACATCGAGCCCGGCCGGGACATCGTCAAGCTGACCGTCAGCCACACCTCACTGGCGAGCATCGACGAGTGGCGGGGCATCGCCCAGGGCTGGCCGGCAGTGCTCGCGAACCTCAAGACGCTCCTGGAGACCGGAGACGTGCTGCCGCAGGAGCCGTGGGCATTCCATGCGGAAGAACGCGCTGCGCAGATGGCGAAGAACGGCTGACCGGCCAATCAGTCACAGGCGCCGACAGGTATGGCCAGGTCGAAATGCGCGACCCTTTCGCCGGGGACGGCGATGTCGAGCGGCACACATGCCGAGTCGCGTCCGCGAAGCACGAACCCGCCGACCCACCAGTTCATCGTGTCCGGGGGCAGATCCGCGCAACTGCGATAGGTGACCTGTGAATAGCCACCGTCCCGGCCGTTCTCGACGACGATGCCCGCGTAACCGCGTGCGGATTCACCGATGCCGACCGTGGCCTCCGCACCGGCCGACATCTCGGCCCCGATCTTGTAGAAGGTGAGCCCGTCGGGGCCAGGGTCGTTCGGCCGGCCGTCCACCGTGCGGTAGCCAGGCGCAAGCCCGGCGTAGCGCAGCGGCCCGAAGATCAGGTCGTCACTGGACGAAGGCTCAGCCTGCGCCTGTCTAGCGGCCGCACAGTCGGCCGTCCCGATCCCTTCCGGTGACGGCGTCACCGTGCTCGTCGGCGTTTCCTCGCGCGGCTGTGACGGCGTGCAGCCGACGATGCCAACCGTCACCAGCAGCACTGCCGCGGCTCCCGTCGCGCGCCTCATGGCGTCGATCCAGCAGGACGACCGGGTGACGGGGCCGAAAACAACCTGAACCGGCTCGGCGGGCATGATCACGACGATGCTCGGGCTTGACGGCGGGATGCGATGAGGACATCGATCCCGTCGAGGATCCGGGTCAGACCGAAGTGCAGGGAGTCGACATCCTGGCCATCACCGGGCCGATCGCTGCGCGTGCTCTCCCGCAGCGCCGCAGCCGTCAACGGATACCTGCCGGAGTGCTCGGCGAGAACGTCGGCCTGGATCCTGGCGAGGGCACGGCGCGAGGCGGGTTCGGTCTGCTGCAACGCGATCCCGCGGACGTGGGAGTTCACCGTGGTCATGGTGTCCAGTTGCTCGATGGCGTCGAGGGGCAGGACGTCGAGCACATGCAGTCCGGCCTCGAACCAGCCCATCTCGTTCGGCCCCAGCACCCGGGGACCGACGGTCACCTCGAGCAGCCAACGGTGAGTGGCGAAGACCCGGTGCATCGCCAGGGCCCACGCGGTCACCCCCTCGCGCCACGTCCCCGTCTCCCCTCCCGGCGGTGAGCCGATGGCCTCGTCCACCATGAGGGCCACCAGTTCGGCCCTGCCCGCGACATGCCGGTACAACGCCATCTTGGTCACGCCGACCTCGCTGGCCACTCTCTGCATCGATACGGCATCGAGCCCGTCCCTGTCGGCTATCCGGATTCCGGCGGCGACGAGATCGACACGGCTGATGCGAGCCGGCCTCCCCCGCTGGGGCGCGGGCGATGGCGACCAGAGCAGCCGGGCGACATCGTCCTGGGGCATCCGTTCCTCCTCGGCGCTCGCGGCGCGGGCGCGCAGCCGTCCGCCCGGTTGCCGTATGTATACGTCGGACACTATCATGTGTCCGGCATACACAAATGACGGGAGGAACCAGATGAAGGTCCTCATCTCAGGGGCGAGCATCGCCGGTCCGGCTGTCGCGTACTGGCTCAGTCGCAGCGGGCACGACGTCACCGTGGTGGAACAGGCCTCGTCGCTGCGCGGGGGCGGGCAGGCGGTGGACTTCAAGGGAGCGACCCATCGCGCGGTGCTGGAACGGCTGGGATTGTGGGAGGCGGTGCATCGGGCGCGGACGTCACCGACGGATCTCCAGCTGGTCGATGCGTCCGGGAGGGTGAAGGCCGTCATCCCGCACGAGTTCAGCGGTGGGGACGTGGAGGTCCTGCGAGGCGATCTCGGCACGCTGATGTTCGAGCGCACCCAGGATGACGTCGACTACGTCTTCGGCGATCGGATCGAGCGGATGGGTGACCTCACCGACGCGGTCGATGTCGTCCTGCGCAGCGGACGTCGCGGGCGCTACGACCTGGTGGTCGGCGCCGACGGCGTGCACTCCGGCGTGCGACGCCTGGCCTTCGGTCCCGAGGACGAATACGTCCAGTTCCTGAACCACTATTACGCGGTCGTCGGCTCCACCCTCTCCCCGCGGCAGCCGACGGAGGAAGACTCGGCTGGGCCGGCAATCGGCTACTGGTACAACGAACCCGGGCGGCTGGCCGCCATCGGCGGATCCAAGGCGCCGGACATGTTCGTCTTCGCCTCACCGCGACTGGACTACCGACGCGACAGCACAGAGGAGCAGAAGAAGATCCTGGCGTCGGTCTACGCCCGCAGCGGCTGGCGGGTGCCGGAGATGCTCGCGCGGCTGGAGAGCGCCGAGGAGTTCTACCTGGACGGCATCAACCGGGTGAAGATGGACGGCTACTCCCGTCGCCGTGCCGTGCTGGTCGGTGATGCCGGCTACGCGAACACCCTCGGTGGATTCGGCACCGGGCTGGCCATCGTCGGCGCCTACGTGCTCGCCGGTGAACTGGCGGCGGCGGGAAACGACGTGGCTGCGGCGCTACGACGCTACGACGAGGTCATGCACCCCTACGCCCGCATCGCCCGGCGCGGCAACGCCGGCGGATTCCTCGCGCCGCGCAACGCGATGTCCATCCGGCTGCGCGACCTCAGCTTCCGCAACCGCTTGCTGTACGCGATGCAGATGAAGCTCGCCAACGCCTTCGCGAACGACATCGAACTTCCCGCCTACCCTCAACTGGACGGATGACGCATCGGGACGATGCCGAACAGCCGGACAGGTTCTCGCCGATCTGCCGGACGGCAGAGAACTTCCCGTCGTCGTCGGCCGGATCCGCTCCACAGGCCAGGTACGGCATCGACGATGAGTGCTCCTCGAGAAACGCTGGCGGATGGCGCGGGCGACCGTGACGAACTCGCTGATGCGGCATCGTGATGCCCGGGGGCACGAGCGGCGCAGCAGGTCGATGACTGGTGCAGCCGGATGCGCGCCCGGCAGCCGGATAGGCGCCCGGCATCCAGATAACGGCTCACCGGCCGGACATCGCCGGATGCCCGGCCGTGAACCGGATGCTCGGCCTCGTTCTGGATGTCCCGGCCCTCAGCCGGCTGCCCGACACCCGCCCTGGGGCGGCGAAACGCCCGTCCTGTGCCCGACGGAGGCTGGCGATCGGCGCCGCCTAGTCTGGGACCATGTCCGACTTCCGGCCGATAGCCCTTCCCGCCTTCGTCGTCGGCCACGTGGTGCGGACGACGAACGCGGCCGAAGCCGGTCCGTCCACAGCCCTGCTACCGGCCCTGCACTCGGCCGACGCTTCGGCCACCATCCTCGTCGCCACGACATAGCGCCACTCCCCACGGACACTGGCCGCGACCTGGATCCCCGTCCCATTCCGATGAACTGATCCGCCACTGCCATGAACCGAAGCACCTCCCCGTCACGACGTCACCGGACAGCCCGTGGTGCCGCGATCGTCGCGGCGCTGATCGCGCTCGGCAGCGCCGGCATCAGTGCATATTGGGCCATGGGCGGGACGGCACTGCTCGACACGGTCGGTGGCGAGATCGAGCGATGGGGACGGCAGGGAGGCGGGACTGTCGTCGTCGCGCTGTGGGCGATCGCCGTGCTCAAGGCCGGCGTCGCACTCGCCGCACCGGTGCTCGCCGGCATTCCGCACTCGCTACCCGGATGGACCCGGAGTCGGGTGCCCCGCATCCTGACCTGGATCGCCGGGAGCGTCCTGACCCTGTACGGCGCGGTACTGACCATCTCCGGCCTGCTCGTGCAGGCATCGGTCCTCGACATCGGCCCGACCACCAACCCGAAAGCACTGGCGTGCCACGCCTACTTCTGGGATCCCTGGTTCCTCCTCTGGGGCCTCGCCCTCATCGCCTGCCTGTGGCTGACCCGACCGGCCCGCGGCACTCGACCTCCCGGATGAGCGCTCTCGGGTCGCCTGCCTCAGCCGCGGCGGGCGGGTCTGAACTCGACTGAACCCGGTGCAGTGCCCAGATCAGGGCCGAAATGTCCTGTCTGTCACTTGTCAGCGTGAATCCGTCCTGCCGATCGGGGTGGAAGTGTCCTGCCAACCGTCAGGTGTTCTGCCAGGCGGGGCGCATGTCACGCGTCTGGCAGGGCACAACACGATGGGCAGGACGCAAACACGATGGGCAGGACACCAAGGCGGCCACCGACGGGTGCGAGGTGTCCCGAGGCCCCGGGATCCGCGGCACACGGAGGCGATCGAGTCGCCGATCCGGTACGCTGCCATCTATTATATTATATTGTGTATGCGTGCGATGACGCTCGCGATCTCGTGGCAGAAGGAGAACTGAGGCACCATGAGCCATCTCAACGAAGAGGAGCAGTTCCTCGTCGACACCGTCCGCTCGTTCGTCGATCGCGATGTCAAGCCGACCGTGCGGGAGGTCGAGCACGCCAACGAGTATCCCGAGCGCTGGATCGAGCAGATGAAGGAGATCGGCATCTACGGCCTCGCCGTGCCCGAGGAGTACGGCGGCATGCCGGTGTCGATGCCCTGCTACGCGGCCGTCACCGAGGAGCTCTCCCGGGGCTGGATCTCGCTGGGCGGCGCGATGGGCGGCCACACCGTGGTCGCGAAGATCCTCGTCCAGTACGGCACCGAGGAGCAGAAGCAGAAGTACCTGCCCCGGCTGGCCACCGGCGAGATGCGCGCCACGATGGCACTCACCGAGCCGGGCGGCGGGTCCGACCTGCAGGCGATGAAGACGACCGCGCGCGCCGACGGAGATGACCTCGTCATCAACGGGTCGAAGACCTGGATCTCGAACGCTCGCCGAGCGGGACTTATCGCGCTGCTCTGCAAGACGGACCCGCAGGCCGAGCCGCGGCATCGCGGCATCTCCGTCGTCCTCGTCGAGCACGTGCCCGGAGTCGAGGTCTCCCGCGACCTGCCCAAGCTCGGCTATAAGGGCGTCGAGAGCTGCGAGATCGTCTTCACCGACGTCCGGGTGCCGAAGGACCAGATCCTCGGCGGCGTGCCGGGCAAGGGCTTCGGACAGATGATGCGCGGCCTGGAGACCGGCCGCATCAATGTCGCCGCCCGCGCCCTGGGCGTCGGCTCCGCCGCCCTCGAGGACGCCCTGAAATACGCTCAGCAGCGCGAGAGCTTCGGCGTGCCGATCTGGAAACACCAGGCGATCGGCCACTATCTCGCCGACATGGCGACGAAACTCACCGCCGCCCGCCAGCTCACCCGCTTCGCCGCGGAGAAGTTCGACAGCGGCGAGCGCTGCGACCTGGAGGCCGGGATGGCCAAGCTCTACGCGTCCGAGGTGGCGATGGAGATCGCCCTCAACGCCGTGCGCATCCACGGCGGCTACGGCTACTCGACCGAGTTCGACGTCGAGCGCTACTTCCGGGACGCGCCGCTGATGATCGTCGGCGAGGGAACCAATGAGATCCAGCGCAATGTGATCGCGTCGGCACTGATTCGGCGCGGCGGCATCTGAGATGGCCGAGCAACGGCGGATCGAGGGCGCCGGCGGTCTGCAGGCCCTGGTCGGCGAGGAGATCGGGGTCAGCGACTGGCTGACGGTCGACCAGGCGATGATCGACGGTTTCGGCCGCGTCACCGGCGACGAACAATGGATCCATCTCGATCCCGTCCTGGCCGCGGCCGGACCCTATGGGACCACCATCGCGCACGGATTCCTCGTACTTTCCCTCATCCCGGCGCTGGCGAATCAGGTCTACGACATCGTCGGATTCTCTGCCCGGATCAACTACGGCCTGGAGAAGGTCCGCTTCCCACAGCCGGTGCGCTCCGGCGAGCGCATCCGCGACCGGGTCTCGATCACGGGCGTGGAGAACACGCCCGCCGGTGTCCGTGCGACCTTCTCCCACCAGATCGAGACCGAGGCCGGCACGCGGCCGGCTTGCGTCGCACAGACCGTGATCCTGTTCACCGCGTAGCGCCCACGCCCACCAGCGGGCGATCCCACCAGCAGAGAGGAACGACAGTGGACGATGACGACTTCAAAGACATCCTCGCCGCGGTGCGCGACTTCGTGCGCACGCGAGTGATCCCGCTCGAGGAGCAGATCGAGAACGAGGATCGCATTCCCGACGACCTCATCGCGGAATCCAAGGAGATGGGCCTGTTCGGCTGGGCCATCCCGGAGGAGTACGGCGGGATCGGTCTGGACGCCGTCCAGGACGTACGGCTGGCGATGGAGCTCGGCTACACGACACCGTCCTTCCGCTCGCTGTTCGGCACGAACAACGGCATCGCCGGACAGGTGCTGGTGAACTACGGCACCGAGGAACAGAAGCAGGAGTGGTTGCCCAAGCTCGCCTCGGGCGAGGTGATCGCCTCGTTCGCACTCACCGAGGACGGCGCCGGTTCCGACCCCAGCGGCATGCGCACCACGGCGGTCAAGGACGGCGACGGGTACCGGATCAACGGCTCCAAACGCTTCATCACCAACGCTCAACTCGCTCAGGTGTTGATCGTCTTCGCCCGCACGGACCCAAATGCGTCTGGAACGAAAGGGATCTCCGCGTTCCTGGTGGACACCGACGCGACCGGCGTCACCATCGGTCCCCATGACAAAAAGATGGGCCAGGAAGGCGCCTGGACGAGCGAGCTGTACTTCGACGACGTCATCGTCGGCACCGACCGACTGATCGGCGGCCAGGAGGAGGTCGGTTTCCGCGCCGCGATGGCGTCGCTGGCCAAGGGCCGGCTGCACATCTCGGCGATCTGTGTCGGTCAGGCCCAGCGCATCCTCGATGAATCGGTCGCCCACGCCGCCACCGCCACCCAAGGCGGCAAGCCGATCGGCACCTTCCAGCTGGTCCAGGCCATGATCGGCGAGTCGTATGCGGAGCTGCGGGCCGCGAAGGCGCTCGCGCTCGATGCCGCGCGCGACTTCAACAGCGGAGCCGACCGCAAACTCGGGCCGTCCGCCACCAAACTGTTCGCGAGCGAGATGCTGGGACGGGTCGCGGACCGCGGAGTCCAGATCCACGGAGGCCTCGGCTACATGCGCACGGTTCCCGTCGAACGCTTCTACCGGGCGGCACGACTCTTCCGGATCTACGAAGGCACCAGCGAGGTACAGAAACTGGTGATGGCCCGCCACCTGCTCAAAGTCCAGGGCATGTGAGGAGCAGGCTGCCACGACGGCCGACGATCTCCGCAAGGAGCATTCCTGTTGCCTGGCAACGGAAATGCTCCATGCGGGGGTGCAGCGCCACACGGCGAGGGTGCAGCGCCACACCACGCACGTCGGCCGCGCTCCCCCGTCTCGATGACCCGATCAGCTCGGGAGGGTTCGGGCGGCCCGGGCGAGAATCCGTTCCGCCCGCTCGCGGACCGGCCGGTCGACCATCTGGCCATCCACCTGTGCGGCACCGCCCTCCCCCGCCGCGACGACGCGTCGGGCCCAGGCGATCCGCTCCGCATCGGGCAGGAAGCCCTCGTGGATCGGCGCCACCTGGCCCGGATGGATGCACAGCTGAGCGGTCGCGCCGAGGCCACGCAGCCGCACCGCCTCGCGACGCACCGTCTCGAGATCCCTGATCTCGAACGGAGGAGACGCGATGGGCGCCGCGAGACCGGCCAGCCGGGACTCGATCACCAGCCGGGCGTAGACCCAGTCGATGGTCGCGGAGTTGATGTCCGCGTCCAGGTCGAAGGACAGGTCGGCCGCTCCCACCGCGAATCGCGAGAGGCCGGGAGCCGCCGCGATCCGCTCCGCGCGAGCCACGCCGGCAGCCGTCTCGATCAGAGCGATGATCCTGGCGTCGGCGCCGACCGCCTCCCGCACGCCGGCGATGGTCTCGGCGCCCTCTGCCTTCGGCACGACCACGCCGCTCACCGCCGCGCGCGCCGCCGCGCTCAATCCACGCAGCGCCGCCAGGTCACGTTCGAACCAGTTCGAGTCCGCCGCGTTGATGCGGACGTGGACGGGACGGGAGAGTCCGGCGCCCAGCCCGGCGAGCAGATGTGCGAGCGCCGCGTCCTTCTCCTCCGGCGCGACGGCGTCCTCGAGATCGATGATGACCTCGTCGGCGGCACTGGCCAGTGCCTTCTCGTAGCGCTCGGCCCGCGAGGCCGGTACGAAGAGGTAGGAGATCGCGGAATCCGCGGCGTGGACATGGCTCATGAGAGTGTTTCCTGTCGCTGGGCTTGGCGATGTCGACCTGTCGCTATCGGGTGCTGACCCGTCCGAACAGGTTCGCGACTGTTGCGAGAACGAGTGGCCGTGCTGCCACCACGCTGCCGGCACTCACTGCGAGGCCCAGGGCGAAGAAGGCGAAGCCGACCCAGTTCGCCTCGTCGCTGCCGGCGAACATGTGATTCAGGTTCTGCAGCGGCCCGGTGGCGAAGACGAGGAAGACGTGAACGATGACGAACAGCACGAAGAAGAGCATCGTCGGGAAGTGGATCGCCCTGGCCAAAGGTGCCGGGTAGATGCGGTTCAGCCTGGTGGCCTCCTTCGGCCACCATTCGCTCATCCGCACTCCGGAGATCGCGGCCAGTGGCGCCGCGATGAAGACGACCACGAAGTACATCAGCTGTTGCAGGCTGTTGAAGTTCAGCCAGCCGTTCTCCTCGGGCCAATCCAGCGTCAGATATTGCAGCAGAGCGGAAGCGGCGTTCGGGAAGACCTCCCAACTGGTCGGCACGATCCGTGCCCAGTGGCCCGTGACAATCAGCAGCACCACGAAGATGACACCGTTGAGCAGCCACAGCACGTCCAGACCGGTATGCAGCCAGAGATAGATGCTGACCTTCTTCCCACCCCGTTTCGGAGTGTAGAAAGCCGGCGGCTTCTGCTGCATACGCACCAGGAGACCGGAGCGGACGATGAGCACCATGAAGAAGAAGTTCAGATAGTGCGACCAGCGCGCCCACGCGGGGAAACCCGGTTCGACGAAGGCGGGAGCGTGGTATTCACCCGGATAGCGTTCGAGGAACCCCGGCACTCCGGGCAGGGTGGTGACACCACGTGCCGCGAGCACGATGATCCCGGCGGCCACGATCGCCCCCACGCCGTAGAGCAGGACGAGTCGCACCCACTGGGCCAGCGTCCTGGAACCGATGACGATCGGCTTGCGCTTGGGCTTGGCCGGAGGGACGGAAGTCGCGGCTGTCCTGGCCGCAGCGGGAGTCGCGGTCTTGGCGGGCGCGGCCTTCGTGGGCGTGGCCTTGGCAGGCACAGTCGCGGCGGGCGGAGTCGCGGCGGGCACCGTCGCGGCGGGCGCGCTCGTGGCC
>JBDIAG010000024.1:0-14962 GCA_039812305.1 Actinomycetales bacterium
CCTGCTGATCACCGTGATGGGCGGGCTGGCGATGCTGGCGGGTCTGCTGGTCCTTGCCGCCGCGGCCGGCACCAGCAGGCTGTCGGAGATCCTCGCCGCCCCGCCCGGGCTCACCCCGGCCGTGCAGACCGGTCTTGCCCTCGTGTTGCTGGGTGGGTTGACCAAGTCGGCGCAGGCGCCCTTTCACATCTGGCTGCCGGCGGCGATGGTGGCCCCGACCCCGGTCAGCGCCTACCTGCACGCCGCGGCCATGGTCAAGGCCGGCATCTACCTGATCGCGCGGTTCTCCCCGGCGGTCGCCGACGACGTGGTCTGGTGGCGGCCGGCCCTGGTGGCGATCGGCGGGGTGACGATGCTGATCGGTGGCTGGCGGGCGCTGCGGCAGCACGACCTCAAACGGCTGCTGGCCTTCTCCACGGTGAGTCAGCTGGGCTTCCTGACGATCGTCGCCGGCTGGGGCTCGTCGGAGACCATGGCCGCTCTGGCCGTGCTCGTCCTCGCCCACGGGCTGGCGAAGGCGGCACTGTTCCTCGGCCTGGGCGCGGTCGACCACGAGACCCACACCCGCGATCTGCGCCAGCTCAACGGGCTCGCCCGGCACATGCCGGCGCTGGCGATCGCCTGCGGGCTGGCGGCGCTGTCGATGGCGGGCGTGCCGCTCCTGCTCGGCTTCGTGGCCAAGGAAGCCGTCCTGGAGGCCCTGGTGCACGCCCGGCACGACGCCGGTTCCGCGACCGTCGCGATCGGGTTCGTCGTGGTGGGTAGCGTCCTGACGCTGGCCTACTCCTTCCGGTTCTGGTGGGGGGCGTTCGCCCGGAAGTCCGGGCGTCGCCCACTCACGTCCCGCTGGATCCTCATCGACCCGGACGGCTGCCCGGTGAGCCTGCCGATGATCGACAAGGCCGGGCGGCCCGCGGCCGGCATGACGATCCCGGTCGCCGTGCTCGCCGCCGCCGGCCTCGTGCTCGGGGTCGCCCCCGCGATGGCCGACGCCCCCACCGGAGCCGTCGCCGGGCAGAGCACGCACCTCGCCCTGTGGCACGGGGTGAACCCCGCCCTGGGGCTGTCTATGCTGGCCCTGCTCGGCGGCGGGCTGGTCATCGCCGCCGGCCGGGCGGTGGGCGCGCTGCAGAACGGAGTCTCCGTCGCCCTGCCGAACGGGATCGACGCGTCCGTCACCTACGAGCGGTGCCTGCGCGCCGTCAACCGGGTGGCGGCCTCCGTAACCGGGCGCACCCAGCGTGGCTCGCTGCCCTTCTACCTCGGTGTCATCATCACGGTCGCGGTCTCGTTGCCCGGCATCGCGCTGGTCATCGGGCACACCCCGCTGGCCCCGCCGGCCTGGGTCGACCAGCCCGCCCAGGTACCCGTCGTGGCGGTGATCGCGGTGACGGCGATCCTCGCCTGTGTCACACGGGTGCGGCTGACCGCGGTGTTGCTGCTCGGCGTCGTCGGGTACGGGATGGCCGTGCTGTACGTGCTGCAGGGCGCGCCCGACCTCGCGTTCACCCAGTTGCTGGTGGAGACCCTGAACCTGGTGCTGTTCCTGCTGGTGCTGCGCCTGCTCCCCCGTACGTTCCCCAGACCGGCCCGCAACCCGTGGCGCCGCGCCGTCCTGGCGGCGGCGATCGGCACGCTGGCCGGCGCGCTCACCCTGCTGGCCGCCAACCCGCAGCGGCCCGCCTCGGTGGCCATTCCGATGCTCGCCGATTCCTACGACGGGGCGCACGCCCGCAACGTCGTCAACGCGATCCTGGTCGACTTCCGCGGCTTCGACACCCTCGGCGAGATGACCGTCGTGCTCGTCGCGGCCCTGGGCCTCGGTTCGCTGGTCCTCACCGCCCGCTACCCCGGTGACAAGCCGCCCACGCCCCCGCGGCAGCCCTCGCATCCGTTGCGGATGGGCGCCCGGATCGTGTTCTACCCGATCCTGCTCGCCTCGCTGTTCTTCCTCTTCTCCGGGCACAACAACCCCGGTGGCGGCTTCATCGGCGGCCTCTTCGCCGGCGCGGGCTTCGTGCTGCGCTACCTGGCCGGCGACGTCCGGCGCGCGAGCGAGCCGTTCCGCCCGACCCGGTTGCTCGGCCTGGGCCTGCTGCTCTCCTCCGGCACCGCCTTCGTCCCGGTGCTGCTGGGTTCGGACCCACTGACCAGCGGCTACCTCGGTCTCACCCTCCCCCTGCTCGGCAAGGTCGGGCTGGCCTCGGTGCTGGTGTTCGACACCGGGGTCTTCCTGGTCGTCCTGGGCCTGACCCTGGTCGTCCTGGACAGCCTCGGCGCCCGTCGGGAGACGAGCCTCGGGGTCGTCAACGAGGAGGCGAGACTGTGATCGTCGCTCCCGTCGGCACGTCGGTGCTGCTCGCCGGCCTGGTCGGCCTGCTCTTCGCGACCGGCACCTATCTGATCCTGCAGCGGGCCCTGACCCGGATCCTGCTCGGCCTCAGCCTGCTCACCCACGGCGGCAACGTCCTGCTGATGACCGCGGGCGGGCACGCCGGGCCGGCCGCGTTCATCGCCGTGGACGCCGCCGGCGCGAGCGTCCCGGCCGGCGTCGTCGACCCGCTCCCCCAGGCGATGGCCCTGACCGCGATCGTCATCTCGTTCGCGGTCACCGCGTTCCTGCTCGGCCTGACCTACCGGTCGATGATGCTGGTGCACGACGACGACGTGCAGGACGACCCCGAAGACCGGCGCATCCTCGCCGTGCTGGCATTCCAGGAGGCTCAATTGCGGCGGGCCGAGCGATGACCCCGGAGTCCCTGCCACCAGGCCTGGTCGTCGCCGGGCCGGTGATCGTGCCGCTGCTGTCGGCCGCCTGCTCGCTGCTGTGGCGGTTCGCGACGGCGCAGCGCATCATCGCCCTGACCACCCTGATCGCGATCGTGGTGGACGGCGTCCTGCTGCTGTGGGCGACCGACACCGGCGGTCCCGTCGCCGTGCAGGCCGGCAGCTGGGCCGCACCGGTCGGCATCACGCTGGTGGCCGACCGGCTGACCGCGCTGCTGCTGGCCACCTCCGGCGCCGTGCTGACCGTCGTCTACGTCTACGCGATCGGGCAGGTGCGGGCCGACCAGCGCACCCCCGGCGGACGAGAACGGTCGACGATCTTCACGCCGGTCTACCTCGTGCTCGCCTGCGGCGTCAGCTTCTCGTTCCTCACCGGCGACCTGTTCAATCTGTTCGTCGCGTTCGAGGTGATGCTGATCGCCTCGTACGTGCTGCTCACCCTCAACGCCGGGCCCGGCGCGGTCCGCCCGGCGATGACCTACATCGTCGTCTCCCTGCTCGCCTCGGTGCTCTTCGTCAGCGCGATCGGCCTGGTCTACACGGCCACCGGCACGGTCAACATGGCCGACCTGCACGACAAGCTGCCGGACGTGCCCGGCGGTCTGCGGGTCGCGCTCGCCCTGACGCTGATCGTCGTCTTCGGCATCAAGGCCGCTCTGTTCCCGCTGTACTTCTGGCTACCCGACTCCTACCCGCTCACCCCCGCGCCGGTGACCGCCGTGTTCGCCGGGCTGCTCACCAAGGTCGGCGTCTACGCGATCGTGCGCACCCAGGCGGTCGTGTTCTCCGACGACCACGCGATCACCGGGCCGGTGCTGCTGACCCTGGCCGGGGCGACGCTGGTGGTCGGCATCCTCGGCTCGATCGCCCAGAACGAGATCAAGCGGGTGCTCTCCTTCACCATCGTCAGCCACATCGGCTTCATGGTGATGGGGCTCGGCCTGTTCAGTGTCGCCGGCCTCGCCGGGGCGATCTTCTACATCGTCCACCACATCGTCATCCAGACCACGCTCTTCTGCGTGGAGGGTCTGATCGAGCGCCGCACCGGAACCTCCGCGCTCGACCAGATCAGCGGGCTGGCCCGGGAGTGGCCGTTGCTGGGGTGGCTGTTCGCCTTGCCCGCACTGGCGCTGGCCGGCTTCCCGCCCCTGTCCGGCTTCATCGGCAAGGCCGCCCTGGTGCGGGCCGGCATCGAGGTGCAGTCGTGGGCGATCGTGGCGGTCGCCATCGTCGTCAGCCTGCTGACCGTGTACTCGGTGGCCCGGGTCTGGGTGATGGCGTTCTGGGGGGCGCCGGCTCCCGCGGTCGTCGACGCCGACCCCGACGACCAACTCGACGTCGGTGTCGTCGGGGCCCCCAAGCTGATGACCGGCGCGACGATGTGCGCGGTGGCGCTCGGCCTGGCGCTGCCGCTGTTCGCCGGTCCGCTCTACGAGATCACCCAGCGGGCGGCGACCGATCTGCTCGATGCCCGCGGCTACGTCTCGGCGGTGCTGAATGGGTGAGCGCTGGAAGGTGGCCGACGGGCTCGGCGGCGGCCGCTCGCACCGCCTGCCGACGACCCTGTGGTGCGCGGTGATCTGGGTCGGGCTGTGGGGTGACCTCAGCCTGGCCAACGTGCTGGCGGGTCTGGCCCTCGGCTTCGCGTTGTCCCTGCTCCTGCCGCTGCGACCCAGTTCGCGGCGCTATCGGCCGTCGGTGCCCGGCCACATCTGGTTCACCATCGTGCTCGGCGTCGCCCTGGTGCGATCGACGATCGACGTGGCCAGCTGGGTGTTGCGCGGCCCGGCCCGGATGAACCCCGGGATCATCCGGGTGGACATCGGCCATTGGGACGCGATGGTGCTGGCGATGGGCCTCAACGCGACCACTCTCACGCCGGGCACGCTGACCCTGGACATCGATCCCGAAGCGGGCTTCGTCCGCATCCACGTGCTGCACCTGCGGGATCCGGCGCACGTGGAACGGGACATCCTGCGCTTCCTGTTCCTCGCCGAACGGGCCCTGCGCCCACGCGCCGAGCAACCCCGCGAAGACGCCGGAGGGCACGCCACGATCGGGAGCGGCCGATGATCATCGTCTACTGGGCCTGCATGATCGGGCTGACTGTGGCGGCGGCGCTGGTGATCGTCCGGCTGGTGCGCGGGCCCACCACGGCCGACCGGGTCGTGGCGGTCGACACGATCCTGCTGATCAGCGTGGCGGCCCTGGGGGTCCGGGTGGCCCAGACCGGCGAGACCCGCTACATCGTCCTGCTGATCGCCTTCTCGATGCTGGCCTTCGTCGCCACCACCGCCGCCGCCCGCTACCTGGAGCGGCGGGCCATCGCCGAGCCGGTTCCCGACCTGGAAGAACCGGGAGAATAGATGTCCCTGTTGCTCGACGTCGCCGCGGCCGCCTGCCTGCTGCTGGGAGTGCTGCTGACCGTCCTGGCCGGGCTCGGGCTGGTCCGCTTCCCCGATGTGCTCACCCGCATGCACGCCCAGTCCAAGCCCGCCGTGCTCGGCGTGCTGTTCGTCCTGCTCGGTGTGGCGCTCGCGGTGCGCACTCCGGCGATCGTCGGCCCGATCCTGCTGGTCGGCACGTTCCAGGTGCTGACCTCGCCGATCGGCTCACACATGATGGGTCGGGCGGTCGGCGGGCTGCGCGCCCAGGCGAGCCGAAAGGGGTCGGCGGACGGCACGCCCGTTCTCAACGAGAGCCAGCACCCGCGCAACCCCTATAGTCAGGGCTGACGCAGTCGCCGAAAGCCGTTCAGGAGGAGGCCCTCATGTCCATGGTCAAGCCACCCCCGGCCCAGTTCCACGACGAACGCACGATCGGCCAGCTGGTTGCCGACATCAACACCGAGGTCACCGGGCTGGTGCGGGCCGAGGTCGCCCTGGCCAAGGCGGAGCTGAAGGCCGACGCCAAGCGCGGCGGGATCGGCGCCGGCCTGCTGGCGGGTGCTGCCGTGTTCGGCCTCGTCGGCTTCGTGTTGCTGTGCGTCACCATCGGTTTCGCGCTCGAGGCGCTCGGGCTGTCGCAGCTGGTGTCGTTCGCCATCGTCACCCTGGCGCTGTTCGTCATCGCGGGCATCTGCGCGTTGATCGCCAAGGGCCGGCTGCAGCAGATCTCCGGCCCCAAGCAGGCGATCGACACGACCAAGGCCTCCATCGAGACGGTCAAGGTCGCCGCCAAACACAACGGGTGACACCCCCGCCGGATGCGGCCACCGTCGCCGAGATCGACGGCCCCTGGCGCCACCGCTACGTCTCGGCCGGCGGCTCCCGCTTCCACGTGGCGGAGGCCGGCGACGACGACGCTCCCCTCGTCCTGCTCCTGCACGGCTTCCCACAGTTCTGGTGGGCCTGGCGGCATCAGATCCCGCCGTTGGCGCAGGCCGGGTTCCGCGTCGCCGCGATGGACCTGCGCGGCTTCGGCGGCAGCGACAAGCCCCCGCGCGGCTATGACCCGTTCACCCTGGCCGGCGACGTCGACGGGGTGATCCGCAGCCTCGGTGCCCGGGAGGCGACCGTGATCGGTCACTCCTGGGGCGGTTGGATCGCCTGGGCGATGCCGACGCTGCATCCGCAGACGACCCGCGCGATCGCGCTGCTCGGCACCGCCCACCCGCTTCGGAGTCTGTGGGCCACAGTCGATCCCCGGCGGCCGGGCGGGCTGCGGCACTCGGGTCTCTTCCAGCTGCCGGTACTCCCCGAGCGCCGGATCCGGGACGGATCGATCATCGCTGAGGTGCTGTCGGCCCGGTCGGCCACCTCCGGCTGGCCGGACGCGCCGACGATCGACCGCTACCAGGAGGCGATGCGGATCCCGATGGCCGCGCACTGCGCCATGGAGTACCACCGCTGGGCGTTCCGCTCCCGTCTGCGCCGGGACGGTCACCGCTTCGCCTCCGCGATGCGCCGCCAGATCACCGTCCCGGTGTTGCAGTTGCACGGGCGGGACGATCCGCACGTGCCCGTCCCACGCGCTCGCGGATCCGGTCGCTGGGTCAGCGGACACTACGAATGGCAGCAGTTGCCCGGAGGGCACTTCCTCGCCGAGGAGAGCCCGCAGGCGGTGACCGGGGCCCTGCTGGACTGGCTGGCCCGGCTGCCGTCCCGACGATGAGACGACGACCCGATCGAGGACGATGACGTGACCGATCTGTTGATGGGCATCGACATGGGCACCGGCAGCACGAAGGGTGTGGTGACCACCGTCGACGGCCGGATCGTCGCCCGGGCCACCCGCGAACACGGGATGGACCTGCCTCGGCCCGGCTGGGCCGAGGTGGACGCCGGGTCGGTCTGGTGGGGCGATCTCGTCGCGGTCTGCCGGGACCTGCTCGAACAGGTGGAGCCCGCCGCCGTCCACGGGCTCTGCGTCAGCGGCGTCGGACCGTGCCTGCTGCTGACGGACGCGAACCTCGAGCCGACCCGGCCGGCCATCCTCTACGGCATCGACTCCCGGGCCACCGAGCAGATCCGGGAGCTGACCGACCGCTTCGGCGCGAGCGAGATCGAGCGGCGCTGCGGCAAGGCGCTCAGCACCCAGGCGGCCGGGCCGAAGCTCGCCTGGGTGGCCGAGCGGGAGCCGGAGGTCTGGCAACGCTCCCGCCGCTGGTTCAACTCCAACTCCTACGCGGTGGCGAAGCTCACCGGCGAGTACGTCCTCGACCACCACAGCGCCAGCCAGTGCGACCCGCTCTACGACCTGCTCGCCCGCACCTGGGCGCAGCCCTGGGCGGACGAGCTGATCGGGCACCTGGAGATGCCGCGGCTGACCTGGCCGGCACAGATCGCCGGCACGCTGACCGAGGCGGCGGCCGGCCAGACCGGATTGCCGGTGGGCACACCGGTCGCGTCCGGGACGATCGACGCCTGGGCCGAGGCCTTCTCGGCCGGAGTGCGCCACCCCGGCGACCTGATGCTGATGTACGGGTCGACGATGTTCTTCGTGCAGGTGCTGGCCCGGTACCGCTCGCATCCGATGCTGTGGACGACGAACGGGATCGATCCGCAGCACTACACGCTGGCCGCGGGGATGTCGACGTCCGGATCGCTGACCCGGTGGGTGCGAGACCTGGTCGGCGCGGACTTCGCCGGGCTCGCGGCCGAGGCCGACCGGGTGCCGCCGGGCAGCGACGGGCTCCTGCTGCTGCCGTACTTCTCCGGCGAGCGCACGCCGATCTTCGACTCCCGGGCCCGCGGGGTCGTGGCCGGGCTGACCCTGCGGCACGGTCGGGGACACCTCTATCGCGCGGTCTACGAAGGCATCGCCTACGGCATCCGGCAGATCGTCGAGTTCCTCGACCATCCGGACGCTCCGATCGACCGGCTGGTCGCCGTCGGCGGCGGCACCCGGGGCGGCCTGTGGACGCAGATCGTCAGCGACGTGACCGGCCGGGAACAGGTGGTGCCGGAGCAGACGATCGGGGCCAGCTACGGCGACGCGCTGCTCGCCGCGATCGGCACCGGGCTCGTCCCGCCGTCCACCGACTGGGCCCGGGTCGGCTCGGTGGTGGCTCCCCGCCCGGAGAACCGGGCCGTCTACGACCGGCTGTTCCGCGCCTACGGCGACCTCTACCCGGCCACCGCACCGGTCGTGCATACCCTGGCCGACCTCCAGGAGGCCGGGGCCGGCCCGGCGTCCCCCGGTTGACGATCGCGACGAAAAGGACCGACAAGACTCTTGCTATTGGGATTGAATCCCAATAATGTCCGGTGGCATGAAGACAACCGGTGGCATGAAGAAAAACAGTCACACCATGTCCCGGGACCCGGCGATCCGCCGGGTCCTCGTCGCCCTGGTCGCCCTGGCCTTCGCGCTGGTGCCCGGCCTGACATCCCCGGCCACCGCCGCGCCCCGACACCAGCAGTACCTGGTGGTGGCGGATCCCGCCGCCGAGTCCCTGCACGTGTACCGCACGTCCGACCTCAAGCACACCGGATCGCTCGACGACATCGGCATCTCCGGCCACGCGGGCACGGTCCGGCTGCCGGACGGGCGGCTGATCGTCATCGACGACACCCACGGCCGCGTCGACGCGATCGACGTCAGCTCGAAGGGACGTCCGAGGATCGTCGACAGCGTCGACATTCCCGGCGAGGAGTGGGAGGGCGCCACCTGGGCCGCCACCGACCGCAAGCAGCGCTACCTGGTGTTCGCCGGCGAGGGCGACGACGCGACCAGCCCGATCAGCGTGGTCGATCTGACGACCTTCGACATCCACCAGATCCAGGTCCCGGTGGCACCGGACGCCACCGGCAACGTCGCCGAGACGCAGGTCTACCTGGCCGGCCGCCCGCTCCAGCTCGTGTACACGACCGGCGGCCAGTTCCACACGGTGCCGCTGGCCGACGTCCTGGCCGGCCACGAGCCGAAGGTGACCAGCACTGCTCCCGTCGGGCCGTCCACCCACGGACCGGTGGTCGCTCGCAACGGCAACGCGGTCTTCAGCACCACCGCCACCGGTTTCGACGGCGCCCGGCTGGGCGGCGCGACCCTGACCAACCCGCGTACGGTCCCGTACTCGAGCACGCGCACCCTGGTGCACAACTACCGTCCGCGGATGGCCTCCGACGAGCGGAACGTGTGGGGCGCGGTGGCCGAGAACACCGGGCTGACGCCCGAGCAGTGGGCGGACACCCGCAACGACGTCGACATCATCGACTCGGTCGGGTTCACCTCGCGCCTGGTGCGGCTCCCGGACGGCGTGATCAGCCGGCTCGCCATCTCCGACACGTACGCCGCGGTCTCCACGATCCACCCGGACGGCGACGTGCTGACCCTGCTGGACGCCAGTGCCGGATCGGCCGGCTATGGCCGGATCGTCGGCACGGTCGCGCTCAGCCCGTCCACCGGTGGCCCGGTCGCCGGTAGCCCGACGACGGGGACCGAGCCGCACTTCGTCACCCTCGACCCGCAGGGCAAGCAGGCGTTCGTGACGAACGGCGGGGACGGGAAGCTGACCGTCGTCGACACCAAGACCCGACAGGTGACGAAGACCATCGACACCCCGACCCCGCTCACTGGCGGCGGATACCTCACCGTCGTCGACAAGGACGCTCCGGTCCACGACCTGATCGCCCGCTGACGCCTATCCGACCACTGACCGGCAGCCAACCGGCCACCGACCGGCGACCGCAGCCCGCCCGGGCTGCGGTCGCTCCGTTGCGTACCGGCCGGGCCGCGATCGCCCCGGGTGCGGCGGCCGGGCGCGCTCATGTGGCCCGCACCAGCACCCCATCTGCCCGGACGGGGGACGCTCATCTGACCAGGTAGTCGCGCGTCAGCCACCTATGGGTCGAGCAGCCGGCGATCACTGGCCAGTCTGCACACAACAGGTCAACGCGCGAACAAGCCCGCGCCGCTCCACGCCCGACCCGGCCCGCCGGCGCCTACGTCACCGCAGGAGCTGGTTCGGCGGCACCTCGCGCAGGATCTCGGAGTCCCAGGGCTGGGCGAGCCCGGCGAGATCGAGGATCCGGGAGAGCAGGTGCGCGGTGAAGCCCCAGATGAACAGCCCGCCGGCGGCGAACCCGGGCCCCTGGACGCCGATCCGCAGCCTGGTCGAGAAGCGGTTGGCCGGGTCGAGCAGTTCGGGCAACGGGACCCGCACCACCTGACTCGTCTCGGCCGGATCGTGCCCGGACAGCTCGTGCGGCTCCCGCCACCAGGCCAGCACCGGGTGCACCGCGAAGTTGGAGACCGGCAACTGCACCGCCGGCAGTTCTCCCCAGACCTCGGTGGTGCCGGCCCGCAAACCGGTCTCCTCCCACGCCTCGCGCAGCGCCGCCTCCACGACTCCTTCGCCCGGGTCGATCGACCCGCCGGGAAAGGCCACCTGGCTGGCATGTTTGCGCAGGTGGGGGGAACGCTCGAGCAGCACCACATCACCGCCGCCGGACCCCATCGAGAACAGGATGAGCACGGCCGCCTCCCTCTCCCCGCCCATCGGGAGGAAGCCGGAGAGATCTTCGGCGCGGATCGTCCCGACGAGGCCGTGCAGCTGTCGGGCCCAGCCCGGCAGTCGGTCCAGGGGGGCCGGACCCACCGGCGACCCGCTCACCGCTGGCCCACCGTCTCGCCCGCCCGCCGGGGATCGAGTTCGTACCGGAGCAGCGTCACCGCCTTGGCCGGATCCACCTCACCGATTCCGTAGGACGGGCACAGCCGGGTCAGATTGCAGGCCCCACAGGCCGGCCGACGCGAGTGACAGGTGCGCCGGCCGTGCCAGATCACCCGGTGCGACAGCACCGTCCAGTCCTTCTTCGGGAACAACCCCGCCACATCCCTCTCCACGTCGACCGGATCGTCCGCGGTCGTCCAGCCGAATCGCCGGGAGAGCCGTCCGAAGTGCGTGTCGACGGTGATCCCGGGCACGCCGAAGGCATCGCCGAGCACGAGGTTGGCGGTCTTGCGGCCGACGCCGGGCAGCTTCACCAGTTCCTCCATCGATGCCGGCACGGCACCGTCGTAGCCCTCCACCAGAGCGGCGGCCAGACCGATCACCGAGCGGGTCTTCGCCCGGAAGAAACCGGTCGGACGCAGGATCTCCTCGACCTCCACGGGATCCGCGGCGGCCAGGTCCGGCGGCGCGGGATAGCGGGCGAAGAGCCTCGGCGTGACCTCGTTGACGCGCGCGTCGGTGGTCTGCGCCGACAGGACGGTCGCCACCAGCAGCTGCCAGGGCGAGCCGAAGTCCAGTTCGCAGCGGGCCTGCGGGTAGCGCTCGGCGAGCAGACGGTTGATCTGGCGGGCCTGCCGGACGAGACCCAGCCTGGTCGGTGGAACAGGGCGCACCTGCGGAGCGTACCTCCGCCCGGCCAAGCCCACCTGCGGACCCAGTCGCCCATCGCGGGACGAGCGGTGACAGGATGTAATGCGGTGCACACTTGAACCGGGCCAGACATCCCGTCCAGCCGGGCCGGAATTTCAGCGGGAGGACTCTCGTGGACTACGACGTCGTGCGGCAAGCACCCCTGTTCGTGGGTCTGGAGCCGGAAGCCGCCACGACGATCATCGAGTCGATGACCCCGGTGGACGTGCGCCGGGGGAAGGCCCTCTTCCACGAGGGCGAGCCCGGCGACCGGCTGTACGTGGTCGTCAACGGCAAGATCAAGCTCGGCCGCACGTCGCCGGACGGCCGGGAGAACCTGGTCACCGTGCTCGGCCCGGGCGAGATGTTCGGCGAGCTCTCGCTCTTCGATCCCGGCCCGCGGAGTCTGACCGCCACCGCGGTGTCCGACACCCGGCTGCTCGGCCTGGGCCACACCGATCTGCAGGCGGTGCTCAACTCCCGCCCGGAAGTGGCCCGTCCGCTGCTGCAAGCGCTGGCCCGCCGGCTGCGTCGGACGAACGACACCCTGGCCGACATGGTCTTCTCCGACGTCCCCGGACGCGTGGCCAAGGCTCTGCTCGACCTGTCCCGCCGGTTCGGTCGGCAGACCGACCAGGGCGTGCTGGTCGCCCACGAGCTCACCCAGGAGGAGCTGGCCCAACTCGTCGGAGCCTCCCGCGAGACGGTCAACAAGGCGCTCGCCGACTTCGCGACGCGCGGCTGGATCCGGCTGGAGGCCCGCGCGGTGTGCCTGCTCGACGTCGAGCGGCTGCAGCGCCGCTCCCGGTGACGCTCGTCGCGATGCCGTGACGCCCCTCGCGGACGACATGACCGCGAGGCCCGCGGAACGCCCATCGCGGATCGGGTCCGCGGGCCACCAGAGCCCGACACCCAGGTAGGGACGGCTACTCCAGCGGGTCCGCCAGCTCCGGGCTCAGGTACTCCAGTTGCGCCAGGACGCTTCTGCGTGCCGCCGGCCAGAGTCTGCGGTCGACGTCGGCGTAGACCCGGGACAGCACTTCGTCCGGTGTCGTGTCCCCGGCGGCCAGGGCGGCCCGCACCTGGTCCAGTTGATGGAGAAGGCCGACCGGCCGTTCTGCAGCTCGCCGAAGATCTCCGTCTCGGTGTCGTTCGACAGCGAGGGGCTCGTCAAGCCGCCGGTGGCCAGCTTGTTCATCAGCTCCAGGGCCTTGATCGCGCCGTCGCCGTCGGTGACGGTCGCCTTCGTCGAGTCCTCGTTGACCAGCGAACCGCCGAAGCCGTTGATGAACGTGTTGACGTTCACCACATAGCCCTCGTACTGGGCCGCGGTGAACCCGATCTCGTGCGGCTTGCCCTCGTCCTTGAGCTTCTGGGCCATCGAGATCATCTCGTCCCAGGTCTCCGGCGCCTTGGGAACGAGGTCCTTCCGGTACCAGAGGATCTGCACGTTGGTGTGCTTCGGGATGCCGTACTGCTGCTCCTTGCCGTCGCTGTCCTTCCACAACGTGGTGCCGATCGTGACCGGGAGCGTTCCCTCGTTGGCTTGCGCCTTCTGCTCGTCCGTCAGTGGACGGATCCAGCCCGCGCCGGCGAACTCCGCGGTCCAGACCACGTCCATACCGAGCAGGTCCATCGAGGAGTCGCCGGCAGCGAGACGGCGCACCATCTGCTCACGTTGACCGTCAGCCGTGGATGGGAGCAGATTCCCGACGATGCGGTATCTGCCGTTCGCCTCCTTGTTGCAGTCGGCGATGATCGTGTCGAACCCGGCGGCGGCGGCACCGCCGTACAGGTTGATGACGGGTACACCCCCGTCGCCACTGGAACATGCGGCGGTCAGCGAGGTCACCATGGCGGCGGCAGCTACGAAGGCTGCCTTGCGCCGTCGGGATCCTCCCCTGAAATGCCGGACCTTCATTGGCCCTTCCTTTCTCCGACGTGAGCCGTCGGAGACGTCCACCGGCGGCGTACACGAGGCGGCTGTGATAGCAGTCACAGCCTGGTTAGATCGCCACCCTGCCAGATTGCCCGCGGGGGTTGCGCCGGGATGACACGCGTAGCCGATGAAGACTTGATAACGAATCGCGAGCGCCACTCGAGCACGCCGGGACGAGGCCGGGCGACACTGCCGCGATGTCGGTCATCGGTCGGATCGGCCCCGGATCGAGCACGCCTCACCCGCGGATCGCGGGGTAGGCCGGCCGCTGGAGCCGACCGCGTCAGGCGCCGGCCGACGCCGAGATCTCGACGACCAGCTCGACCTCGACCGGCACGTCCAACGGCAAGGACGCGACACCGACGGCACTGCGGGCGTGCTGCCCGGCGGCGCCGAAGATCTGGGCCAGCAGGTCGCTGGCGCCGTTGAGGACGGCCGGCTGCGCGGTGAACGAGGGGTCGCTGGCGACGAATCCGACGACCTTGACCACCCTGGTGACACGATCCAGGTCGACCACCGAGCCGACCGCGGCGAGCCCGTTGAGGGCGCACTGGGCCGCCAGCTGGGCGGCCGCCTCCGGACTCACCCCGGCCCCGACCTTGCCGGTGAGGATCGGTGCCCCGGCGCGCAGCGGCACCTGGCCGGCGGTGAACACGAGATCACCGCTGACCACCGCGGGAAGGTACGAGCCGGCCGGTGTGGGCACAGGCGGCAGCTCGTAGCCGAGTTCGGCGATGCGATCGGTGATCCGTCCCATCGGGTCAGCCTTTGGCGCGCTTCAGGTAGGCGACCAGACCATTGCCGTCCGGGCCGGGGACGACCTGGACGAGCTCCCAGCCGTCGGCACCCCACTGGTCGAGGATCTGCTTCGTCGCGTGGACGATCAGCGGCACGGTCGCGTACTCCCAGGCGGTCATGGGAGGAACTGTAGTCGCCCGGCTAATCTGGCGGACGTGCCCCCGTCTCGACTTGCTCCCGACGCCGATCGGCTGGCCGGGGTCAGGCTGCATGTCATCACCGGAAAGGGCGGTACCGGTAAGACGGCCGTCGCGACCGCGCTGGCCCTCGCCCTGGCCGATCAGGGCCGGCGGGTGCTGCTCGCCGAGGTCGAGGAACGCAACGGCCTGGCGCGACTCCTCGGCGTGGACCGCCTGGAGCCCCGCGAGACGGTCGTGCGACGCCAGCCGGGCGGCGGCACGATCACCGCGGTCGCGATCGATCCGCGGGCGGCGTTGCAGGAGTACCTCGAGCGGTACTACCGGCTCGGGGTCGCCGGCAAGATCGCGGAGAAGGCCGGTGCGGTCGACTTCGCGGCCTCCGTCGCCCCCGGGCTGCGGGACGTCCTCATCACCGGCAAGGTCTACGAGGCGACGCGCCGCCCCGAACGGGACGGCCTGCCGACCTACGACGCGGTGATCCTGGCCGCTCCG
>JBDIAG010000025.1:0-14804 GCA_039812305.1 Actinomycetales bacterium
GCGCCGGTTGGGTCGCGCGGGAGGTCGGCTCGGGCCGGAGCCGGGTGGGGTGCTGGCCGTGGTCATGAACGTCGGGGTGCTGGTCGTCCGCCGACCTCGCGCCGCGTGCAGCGAAACGGTTGCTGGAGCAACAGCGATGTTCCGGGCGAGCGGCTACCGTGGTGCCCTCAGAGGAGCCGCCGGTCGGCGGCCCATTTCGTCAGCTCGTGACGGGACGAGAGCTGCAGTTTGCGCAGGACCGACGACACGTGCGTCTCGACGGTCTTCACGGAGATGAACAGTTCCTTGGCCACTTCCTTGTAGGCGTAGCCACGGGCGATCAGGCGCATCACCTCGCGCTCGCGGGTGGAGAGCCGGTCGAGTTCCTCGTCGATCGTGGTGTCGCTGGCGGCGGAGCCGAACGCGTCCAGGACGAAGCCGGCCAGTCGCGGACTGAAGACCGCGTCCCCATCGGCCACCCGGCGGATCGCGGCGGCAAGATCCTTCGGCGAGATCGACTTGGTGACGTACCCCCGCGCCCCGCCGCGGATCACCGCGATGACGTCCTCGGCCGCATCCGAGACCGAGAGCGCCAGGAACCGCACCGGCTGGCCCTGCGGCGTCTCGGTGTTGACGCAGTACCGCAGCACCTCGCCACCCCCGCCGCCCTCACCCCCGGGCAGATGGACGTCCAGCAGCACCACCTGCGGCGTGGTGGCGGTGATCGCGGCCACCGCCTCGTCCACGGTCGCCGCCTCGCCCACCACCTGCAGGCGGGGGTCGACGTCGGCGAGCTCGGCCCGCACGCCGCTACGGAACAGCCGGTGGTCGTCCACCAGCAAGACGGTCAAGCTCTCCACGGTGTGGCCTCCCGGAATCGGCGCGTACCTGGCATCCCGATCGGCCGTGTGTCGCCGACCGGGGGCGCCGGACGCGTCCTACTGTTGCGCACCCGGCACCTGCAGCGCGACCTCGGCGCCGCCGCCGGGCGCCCGCCGCACCTTGGCCGAGCCGCCGGCCCGCTGCATCCGCCCTATCACCGACTCCCGCACGCCGAGCCGGTCCGTCGGCACCGAATCCAGATCGAAACCCGGCCCACGATCGCGGACGAACGCCTCGGCCGAGCCGTCCTGGGACGCCTCGACGTACACCGACACGCCGACCTTCCCGTGCCGCACGGCGTTCAGCAGCGCCTCCCGCAGGGCTTGCACCAGAGCGGCCGAGGCCGGGGTGATCGTGGTGTCGGAGACGGTGACGACCTCGACGGGCACGCCATGGGTGTCCTCGACGTCGGCACAGATGCGCCGGACCGCCACCGACAGGCTGGTCTCCTGCTCCTTCTCACTCGGCACCGCGCCGTACAGGTACTCGCGCAGCTGGCGTTCCTGGCTGCGGGCCAGCCTGGCGACCGTGTCGGCGTCGCCGCTGCGACGCTGGATGAGCGCGAGGGTCTGCAGCACCGAATCGTGCAGGTGGGCGGCGATCTCGGCCCGCTCCTCCTGACGCACCCGCTGCCCGCGCTCCTCGTCGAGGTTGCGCAGCAGCTGGCGGAGGTAGGGGGCGCCGACCAGGGTCAGACCACCCAGCACCGCGATCGCGGCCACACCCGCGGTGACCAGGACCTCGGTGGTGAGGCTGCGGGTCAGCAGCAACACGACGCCGATGATCACGAGCAGCAGCCCGCCGGCGATCCGCAGGATGGAGCTCCAGCTCGACAGCGACGTGCTGCTCAGCCCGCGTTCGCGCTCGGTGCGGTCCAGCCAGCCGAGACCGATGGACGCTCCGGCCAGCACGGCCGCCACCGGCGCGACGACCGACAGCTGCACCTGGTCGGTGTAGCGGGCCGCCAGCACCAGCCCGGCGCACGCGATCAGCGCGATGCCGAACATCAGTAGTCGGACGCGCTCGCTCCAGGTGTCCGGGGTGGCGAGCGTGCGTCCCGACAGCACGTTCATCGCCCGCTCCGCGGCGGCCGGACGTCCCCGGCGGGCAGCGTGCCGCATCGCGTCGAGCGCGCTGCGGGTGTCGTCGCTCTGGGGCAGGATCGCCCACAGCACCACGTAGGCGAGGAGGCCGACCCCGTTGAACATGGTGAGGACGATGAAGGCCACCCGGACCGCGATCACCGGCACGCGCAGCTGCTCGGCGAGACCCTGGCAGACACCCGCGATCAGCCGCTGATTGCTGGGCCGGCGCAGCCGCTGATCGCTGTCCGGAACCTTCGGCGGGCGCCAGGTGGGGGCGGAGAAGTTGGCTCCCCCCGCCGGGTTCCACGGTGGTGGCACCGGGGGGCCACCACCGTGGCCGGGATCGTCGTGGCGGCTGCGGGGACGGGCACTGCCCGGCGGCCGCAGCTGCGTGCCGCGGCCCCCGCCTGATCTCGAACCCGTCTCCATCACCATCCCATCTTCCCTTACGGCGACCGATTCGGCACCGCCCCGCTTCCCGGACGAGACCCCGGTCGGGCCCTCAGGGTGCCCGGGACGGCATCAGGGCTCTCCCTGATGTGCCCGCCATCGGGACGGGCCAGGCTAGGGCACATGGCTCACAACGATCACTCCTCCCGGCATCACGCGCCGCCACCGGGGCCGGGCCACACGCCCGGTCCCGCCGACGCGTTCTTCGAACGAATCCGCTCGACAGGGCTCGTGCGACCCGAGCGCAAGGCCGTCGCCGGCGTCTGTCTCGCCCTGGCCCAGCGCTTCGGGGTGGACGTGAACGTCGTCCGCATCATCTGGGTGATCGCGACGCTCACCCTGGCCGGCGGCCCGGGGCTGCTGGCCTACCTGCTCGGCTGGTTGTTCATCCCGGCGGCGGACGGCCGGATCGTGGCCCAGGAGATCCTGCGCGGCCAGGCCAAGCACGCCATCTTCATCGTGATCCTCGTGCTGGTGATCGGCATGCCGATCGTCGGTCATGACGGCGACGACGGGCCGCCGGTCGGCCTGTTCATCGGCCTCGTGGTGACCGGGTTCTGTGCCTGGCTGTGGTGGAACCGGAAGAACTGCCGGGGACACAACGGGTCGATCGGTGGCCAGGGTGAGGGTCAGGTGGGTCAGCAGTCCGCCAGTGGTCCGGATCTGGTCAAGCGCGACAACGCTCAGGTCCAGCCGGGGCCGATCTATGGGACGTACGGGCCGCCGACCTACGCTCCGGCCTGGTCCGAGGCATCGCCGGACGGGCAGGCTTCGCAGCCGGCGGGCGCCGACGGTCAGCTCGCGTCGGGTGAGCCGAGGATCGACGACGACGAGGACTGGGAGGACGGTCAGCCGCCTCCGTATGTGAACCCGATGAGTGGGCCAGCAGACACGGGCGACTGGCGGGCGAGCTACCAGTCACCGCAGCCGGATCCGGCTCCGGCACCTCCCGTCGCCGCCATCGCGGCTCGTCCCGTTACACCGGGCAAGACTCCGCGTCGACGTCCCGCCGGGGCACGAGTCGTGATCGCGACCGCCGGCACGGCGTTGGTGGCCTCGGCCGTCACCCTCCTGCTGACCCGCCCCGACACGGTCGCCATCGCTGCCTTCACGGTCGGCCTCGTCTCGCTGATCGTCATCGGTCTCTTCACGGTGCTGATGGGCCTGATCGGCCGTAGAAGCGGCGGCCTGGTGGCGCTGGCCATTCCGGCCCTGATCATCAGCACTCCGCATCAGCTGGTGACGATCGAGAACGAGAGCGAGGGCACCGTCGGGGCCGAGTATTCGGTCGCCTTCAATGAGGCAACCTGGACTCCGAAGAGAACCGAGATCGCCGGAGCGACCTACAAGGCGGTGTTCGGTTCGGCCAATCTCAGTCTGGAGAATGCCGCCGACCTGCCGAAATCCAAAGACCCGACTGTCGCGGTTCGCGCCGTCTTCGGAGAAGTGATTGTCACGGTGCCGAAGAACGTGACGGTCAGTGTCAAGCCCAGCGAGGGCTTCGGTGAGGTCGAGGTCCTCGACAGCGATGGCAAACCCGTCAGCGGAGCCGGCGATATCACTCTTGGAAAGGGAGATCCCCAACTCACCGTGGACGCCCAAGCCAGATTCGGCAGCGTCCAGATCATGCAGGAGAAGTGATGACCGAGCTCAACCCCTATTCCGCGGGTCCATCCCAGGACGATCCGACGACGCCGGCGATCGAGGCCGCCAAGCCCCAGCCGGCGCCGTCGACCCAGCCCGAAACCCACCTCGAGACGACGACTGCGCCCCCGCCGAAGGGGGTCAGCGGGGGCACGGTCGTCTGGGGACTCGTTCTCCTGGCGATTGCGGCGATCGGGGGCGCATCGCAACTGCTGAACGTCAACCCCGATCCGGTGCTCTCCGGCGCCGGAATCCTGCTGGGTGCAGGGGTGCTGCTGGTGCTGTTCGCGGCTTTCGGTGGGCGAAAGCAGCGGCGCCGCAAGACAACCCGGGCCTGACCCAGCCCCGACCTGCGCCGCCGGCCCGGCTATTCCCCTTCGGCCGGGACCGGTCGGCGCAGGCTGGCCACGATCGCCACGGCGAGCACGACGACGATCACCACCAGGCTGACCAGAGACGGGATCTCCGGGATCGACGTACTGATCGTCTTGTGCGCGGCCTGCATGATCAGCTTGACCCCGATGAAGCCGAGCACCACGGCAAGGCCGCGGCCCAGGTAGTGGAAGCGGTCCATCATGCCGGCCAGCAGGAAGTAGAGCGCTCGCAGGCCGAGAATCGCGAAGGCGTTGGAGGAATAGACGATGAACAGGTCGTCGCTGACGCCGAGAACCGCGGGAACGCTGTCCACCGCGAAGATCAGGTCGGCCGCTTCGATCGCCACCACGACGGCCAGCAACGGCGTGGCGACGCGCTTACCCGCTTCCATCACGAAGAACTTCGTGCCGGAGTACTCGTCCCGCATCGGGACGAACTTCCGGAGCAACCGAACGGCGAAGTTCTTGCCGGGGTCGAACTCCGAATCGTCGGAGTCCTTCATCAGTTTGTAGGCACTCCACAGCAGGATCGCCGCGAAGACGAAGAGCACGGCGGTGAACTTCGACACGATCGCGACGCCGGCGACGATGAAGACCGCCCGGAACACCAGCGCACCGATCACGCCGTAGAAGAGCACGCGGTGCTGGTATTCCTTCGGCACCGAGAAATAGGTGAAGATCAGCGCGAAGACGAAGAGGTTGTCGACCGACAGGCTCTTCTCCAGCAACCACGCGGTCGTGTACTCGGCCGCCGCCACCGGACCGAGAACGATCCAGACGACGACGGCGAAGGCCAGCGCGAGGCCCACCCAGACCCCGCTCCAGGCGGCGGCCTCCCGGAAGCCGATCGCGTGCGCCCCTCGGTGGGCGAGCAGATCGACGGCAAGGGCGATGAGCACGACGGCGGCGAAGGCGATCCACAGCCACAGGGGCACGTCGAGCAACGGTCAACTCCAATCGGGGATTGGCCGGCCGACTCGGCGACGACCAGCGGGAACGGTGGCCCGGTCTCGGGCCCGTCCTTCCATGGTCGGCGTCGCCGGTCGTGTGCGCAGCGTCCGAGGTGCGCCGAATCCGGACGGGAGAATCTGCCGAGGTTCGGCAATCCCGATGGTCGTCGGGGGCGTCGTTCCCGTCAGGGGCGTCGTTCGTCCGGCCAGCCGAGGAGGGCCGCGGTGGCGGCCGCCATGTGCAGGGTCAGCCAGTCCCGAGGGTCGGCCGGATTGTGGCCGGTCAGGCCCGCCACGCGCTGCAGGCGATAGCTGACCGCGCGCACGGACAGGTGCAGTGCCGTGGCGGTCGCGGTCGTGTTCCCGCCGTTGTCGAAGTAGGCGAGCAGCGTGGCCAGCAGGTCCCGTCCACCGTCCCGGGTCTGGGTGAGGCCGGAGAGCGTCCGCTCGACGAGATCCCAGGACGCCTCCCGGTCGCGCAGCAGCACCCGCTGCCCGACCAGCTCGGCGCTGTCGGCGACCGGCCCGGGTAGGTCGCATCGGTAGGCCAGCTCGAGCACTTCACGGGCCTCGTGGTAGCCCGAGCTCACCGATGCCGGCCCCACCCGGGGTGTCGAGACGGCCACCCGCCAGTTCGCCCCGTCCACCGCGAACGCGCCGAGGCGGGAGCGCAGCACCGTCGCCACTCCGGTCGCGACCGTCTCGACCGCGACCTTGTCGGGCGCCGCGGCGACCACCAGAAGGTTGTCGTCGTGCAGTGTCACCAGCGGGAGGGAATCCGAGAATCGGCCGCGCAGAGCTCGTTCCACTTCCGGGGCCAGCCGAGGTGCGACGGTGGCCGGGAATCTCGGTCGGTTCGCCGCCACCAGCACGATCATCGGCCCGGTCATCGACAGGCCCATCGACTCGGCGCGGTGGAGGCTGGACAGGGCCACCTGGCCGCCGGTCAGCAGGGATTCCACCAGCTCCTGACGGGCCGACGCCTCCATCCGCACGATCGCCGCGCGCGCCTCCTGGAAGCCCTCGGTCAGCGCCGCCGCGCCGTCGTCGGCCGCCCGCATCAACCACAGCGCGGTCTCCCGTTCGGAGCCCGGCGGCCCCAGGTCGGGTCCGTCCCGCCAGAGCAGCCAGGCGGCCGACAGGTACAGGTCGACGGCGACCCGGGAGGCGATGCCGAGCCGGGCGGCGAGTGCGCCGGATTCCGTGCAGCCGGCGAGCGCCTGCGCCGACAGCCGCCGGCCTCGGCGGGCCGCCTCGACGGCGTGGGCGAGGAAGTCGCCGAGCAGCGGGGAATCGGCGAAGCTGCGGCCACTCAACCCGGATTCGTCGATCGCGGCCTGCGCCACCGCCGTCAGCAACGGACGGTCGGAGGGCCTGATCCGTCCCGTGGTCATGGGCACATCTTGCCGGGTCCCGGCAGCCTGCGCCTCTCGAGTCTGCGAACCCCGGGCAGATCAGGGCGCCAGTTGCGTCCGGCCGGCGCCGGCCAGGTCGGTGATCGGGGTCTGCCCCAGGGCGGCCAGTTGACGCAGATAGAGCGCCCGCCCGATCTCCGACAGCAGCGCGTCGTGGATCGGCACCGACTGGCCGGCGCCGACGGCCCGGCTGAACTCGACCGCCTCCTTGAAGGCCGACCATGGGGCGTTCACCGGGATCGCCAGCACGTCCACACCGTCCGGCGTGTACTCGTAGGTGTCGCCCGGGTGCAGCAGGGTGGGCTCCCCGTCCGCGGAGAGGAGCACCCCGAGATTGCCGACCCGTGGAATGTCGACGTGGATGACGGCGTGCCGTCCGCCGATCGGCCGGATGCGGGCGCCGCCCACCTCGATCGGCTCCTCGGCCGCCATCGCGGTCGCGCGGGGGTCGCCGACGATGTCCACCACGGCCGGCTCCACCAGCACCTGGGCCTGCGGATTGGCCGCGAGCAGCCCGCCGATCCGGTCCGGGTCGACGTGGTCGGGATGCTGGTGGGTGACGACGATGGCGTCCAGGCCGGTCTGATCGTGCCAGGCGCTGCTGAAGGCTCCCGGGTCGATCAGGATGCGGCTTCCGCCGGTCTCCACGAGCAGGCAGGAATGTCCGAGGTGTGTGACGTGCATGTCCTAACGCTGGCACGACCGGCGGGCTGGCGCGAGGGTTGGACGCGGCGACTTTCAGCCGACGCCGGTCGCCGTCCGGCCGCGCTGCAGCGGCACCCTGGTCACCACGGACCGAGTGGAATCGGCGATCTCCCGGATCTCGTCCAGCCCGACCCGGGGCGTGTCCACCGCCCGGAGGACGGCGCGCGAGAGCAGGGCACAGCAGCGCTGGCCGTGCGGGGCGGCGGCCACCTCGCGCAGGGTGGCGGACAGTGCGGTGAGGTTGAGGCGCTGGTCGGCCGCCACCCGCTTTCCCCAGGTGGCGGCGCAGCCGTCGGCGTCGAAGCCCCGCGCGGCGAGCGCGGTCAGCGACGCGACCGCGGCCATCCGGTCGTCCGCCTGCGGCAGGGCGGCGCCGTAGAGGAGCGCGAGCTCGGTCGCCGCATGGGTCCGTCCGGCCGCCCGGCCGAGCAGCGCCAGGGCCTGCAGGTCGTCCAGACAGGGCCGGGTGCCGGGTGTGGAGAGCGGGCCGACGAGGTAGGCGGCGGCCAGCTCACGGTGATGCGGCAGAGCCAGCAGCACGCTCAGGGCGCTGCCGGCGGGTGCCGTGCCCAGCTTCGCGATCACGAAGGCGTGGCGGCTCAGCGGTCCCCAGCCCGGCCCGGCGTGGGTCGCGGAGACGACCGGATTGCCGTCCGGGAACTCGACCCTGATGGCCGGGCGGGCGATCAGGTCCCGCCGCAGGCCGTGCTCGACGGTGCGTGCCACCGGGGACGCGATCGCGCTGAGGGCGGCGAAGACCTGGGGATCGATGTCGGTGGAGTTCGCGCGCAACAGTGCTTGTTCGATGTCCATCGGCCAGGCCGACCCGCCGAGCTCGGCGAGGTGGGCCACCCGCTGCGCGAGAACCATCGGCTCGATCACGCCGGTGCGCCCGGTCGGCAGGCTCAGCAGCTGCTGGCCCTGACCGGCCTGAACCCGGCTGAGCACCTCCTGGGTGCGCAGCGTGAGCGAGCCCACCGGCCCGGCCGGCACCCGCCAGGACACCGAGTGCAGCGGGCTGGTCTCCGGCAGCACCAGCACGGCCAGCATGGCGAGGACGGGATGCGCGCCCAGCCACCTGCCGGCGTCGCGCTCGGGGCCGGTCTCGCAGGCCTGCTCCAGCAGGGGGACGAGAGGAGTCAGCGCCGCGCGGGTCTGGCCCAGATCCCGGGCGGCGACGGCGGCGATCCCGTCCAGCACGAACTCGGCCAGCATCGGGTCCTGGCTGTGCAGGAACTCCTCGCAGATCGTGACGAGCTCCGTCAGCGACCGGACCGGCCGCGGCAGCTGCTCCTCGATCAGGATCCGCGGTTCGCTGCGGTGCCGCCGCCGTTTGACCCGGGTCGCCGGGGCCGCGGACTCCGTCTCGGATTCAGGCGTCGCCGCGGCCGGCAGCGCGTTGAGGATCGGCGCGGCCTGCGCCGGCGAGAGGGTCCGGCAGGCGTGACGCAGAGGATCGGCGACCCGCTTGAGAGCGCTGCGCCCGCTCAGCGACAGCAGCACCAGGATCGTGGCCACGGCACGTTCGACCAGATAGCGGTTCTCGTGGCTGAAGCCGTCCGAGATGGCGAGCGCGAGGGGCCCGGTCAGCTCGGGACGCGATCGGGCCTGCTTCGGCAGCCACTCCAGCAGGCGGAGCCCCGGCGAGACGTCGTCGGCGGTCAGCAGCGTGCTGGTGGTGGCGGTCAGCAGTTCGATCGGCAGCGGGGTCCGCGCGTTGCGCTCGAACAGCGTCGTCAGCACCATGGCGACGACCTCCGGCCTGGGGTCGCCGATCAGACGCAGGTACGCGTCGAGCCGGGCGACCATCTCGGCGTTCGTCGGGGCCAGCCGGACGTGCAGGCCGACGAACCAGTCCAGGCTCTGGGTCGGCTCGTCGCTGCGTGGGTCGAGCACCAGGTCCAGCAGGCTGTCCCGGTCGATCAGGCCGGCGTCGCAGGCCTCGGTGATCGCGCTCGCCCAGGTGCCGTGCATGAGGACGTCCCCGACGCCGGGCTGGGCCAGCAGGGCGGGGATCAGCGCGCACATCCCGGGGTCGTCGACCAGCAGCCGGCGGAGCGCGCCGTCCGCACTGGCCGCGTCGGCCGCGCCGAGGGCGCTGGCCAGGGTGAACAAGTACTTGCGCGTGCTCGGGCGCGGGAGATCCCATTCGGTGCACAGGGTCTCGATGATCACCAGCCGGTGATCGGTGTAGTCGCGCACGTCGTCGGAGAGCTGCCAGATCAGCTCCGCGATCCAGGTGGAGAAACGGTCCGCGAGGGAGAGCCGGATGATCTCCTGGTTGACGGTCGCGACCGCCTGCTCGCCCAGATCGACGGCGGCGGTCACCGCGTCGTCGGTGCAGACGGCGCAGATCAGCCGCAGCGCCGCGTGGACGTCCTCGGGGTAGTCGCAGAGGACCGCCGTGATCCGGGCCAGCGTCGGGCCGAAGGTGGCCTCGCGCTCCTCCAACGGATTCGGCAGCACCAGTCCGGCCGCGCGTGCGGCGTCACCGCACAGAATCGCGTCCTCCAGCCGAGCCTGGATCTCGTCCACTCTCCCGCCCACATCCCTTTAGGTCCCGACGTTCAGCCGCTGCGATCGACAGTCGCGATCACATCGGCGGTGACGGACGCTACTGGTACGCAGCCGTCCATCGGCATCGTGGGGATGGTGCTTTAGTTGAAAGCGGTAAGGGTGCGTGTGGTGGTCGCCCGGGGGCGGAGCCGTGGGACTCGCGCGGTCCCTCGTGCTGGCGACCTCAGTTCCAGGTGCGTCCGGTGAGCCTGCGGTACGCCTCCAGGTACCGGTCCCGGGTGCGCTCCACCACCTCGTCGGGCAGCGCGGGCGGCGGGGTGTCGGAGGCGCGGTCCCAGCCGGAGGCCGGGCTGGTCAGCCAGTCCCGGACGATCTGCTTGTCGAAACTGGGCTGGGTGCGGCCGGGCCGCCACTCCTCGGCCGGCCAGTAGCGCGACGAATCCGGCGTGAGCACCTCGTCGGCGAGCACCAGGGGCGCGTCGTCGTCCTCGGGATCGCGCCCGAACTCGAGCTTCGTGTCCGCGAGGACGATGCCGGCGTCCGCGGCGATCCTCTCGGCGGTGCGGTAGACGGCCAGCGTGAGGTCCCGTAGTTCGGACGCGGTCGCTTCACCGACCGTCGTCGAGACCTGAGCGAAGGTGACGTTCTCGTCGTGATCGCCCAGCGCCGCCTTGGTGGCGGGCGTGAAGATCGGCTCGTCGAGCCGGGAGCCGTCTACCAATCCGGCTCCCAGCTCGACACCGCAAATGGCTCCGGTGGCCCGATAGTCGGCCAGTCCGGATCCGGTCAGATAACCCCGAGCAACACACTCGACCGGAACCATGTTCAACCGCCTGCAGATCATCGCTCGCCCGGCCACCTCAGCCGGGACGTCGAGCGACACCACGTGATTACCGAGTGGCCGTCCGCGCTGATCGCGAACAGCCGCATCGAGGCGTTCGAACCACCACAAGGTCATGGCGGTCAGAATGTGCCCCTTGTCCGGGATCGGGGTGGAGAGGATGTGGTCATACGCACTAACCCTGTCACTGGCGACGATAAGCACCCGATCGGGCTCATCCGTTCGGGTGTACAGATCACGCACCTTGCCTGAGTAGACATGCGTCCAACCTGTCATCGCCGTCGTCCGATCCATCCCGGAATCCTGTCAGATGTCGCGACCCGGCAGTTCGTCGCTAGCCTCCACGGTGCTGTGCGCCAGGAGGGCCAGTGCCTCCGACTCGCGGTAGCGACGGTGGCCACCGAGCGTGCGGACGGCGGTGATCTTGCCGGCCGACGCCCACCGGGCGACAGTCTTGGGGCTAACTCGGAACATTTCGGCCACTTCACCCGGAGTGAGCAGTCGCTCGTTGTCTGAACCACGCATGGTCATTGCCTCTCCATTCCTCATTCGTGCTGGTAGTGCTCGGTACTGCTGCTTTGACCGCCGAGACCGTGTCTGAATGACGCGCTACGGCGGACTATTCGTTGCTGACCCTTAAGACCGACCCGATTGGCTCAAGGAGGCAGTGGCCTGCCCGGGGATCCGGGGGTCGACGTGCTCTCGCGCCTTGCGGCGGTCGATGCTCGCCAACACCGTCTCCTCGAACTTGCCACGCCATAGTGTCAGGTTGAATGGCCGTCGAGGTCGATATGGGTTTGGCCTCCTAGCAGGCTCAGCGCCCCCAATTGGCCTATCCCGACCCCGTGGGTCCCGTTAGGCGGACATCATCGTCCCCTTTCACCCGATCTCGACATCATCGTCACTCAGTGTGTTCGCTGAGGGGGTCCTGCGCTGGCGTGTCGCTCCGGCGTGTCGCGTTCATCGCACCTTTTAGGCGTCACAGGCATTTGACGCGGCAGTGTCGGTTTCCGGACGGGATGGCTGGCACGGCGGTGGGCGGCCGCATTTCACACCACCTCCTCGACGCGAAGACGGTCATGTTTCGTTAGAAGAACGAAACGGCCGGCCGATACGTGCCCGACCGATCTGGGCCGTCCGGCGGACTTTCGAGCCGGGCCGGCTCGCCGCGATCGAATGCGCGCGATCGCTTACCCATCGCCCCGCTCCGCCCGCCTCAGTGCGAGGATCGCGACATGGCACATCCCCGCGCTGGTCAACCCGCCCAACCTGAAGACCTCGTCGACGTCGACGCGCTCCTGTCGGCCTATGTGGACCTGCACCCGGATCTCGACGATCCCGGGCAGCGTGTCGCTTTCGGTACCTCCGGGCACCGCGGCTCCAGCCTGAACGCGTCCTTCAACGAAGACCACATCATCGCCATCACCGCGGCGATCTGCGAGTACCGATCCGGTCAGGGCACCACCGGTCCGTTGCTGATCGGCCGGGACACCCACGCGCTCTCCGAGCCGGCCTGGCGCACGGCGGTGGAGGTGCTGGCCGCCTACGACGTCGACTTCCTGGTCGACTCCGGCGACGGCTACACGCCGACCCCGGCCGTCTCCAGCGGCATCCTGCTGCTGAACGAGGGCGGCACCGTGACCGGCGCCGGTGCCGCGGACGGCATCGTGATCACGCCGTCCCACAAGCCCCCGCCGGCCGGCGGCTTCAAGTACAACCCCCCGCACGGCGGCCCCGCCGACACCGACGCGACCGGCTGGATCGCCAACCGCGCCAACCAGCTGCTGGCCGAGGGCGTCGGGCAGGTGAAGCGGCTCGACTTCCGGGCGGCGCGCGAGAAGGCCGGGCACTTCGACTTCATGCGTCACTACATCGAGAGTCTCAGCGCGGTGCTGGACATCGACGCGATCCGCTCGGCCGGTGTCCGGATCGGTGCCGACCCGATGGGCGGCGCGTCCGTCGACTACTGGGGCGCGATCGCCGAGCAGCTCGATCTCGACCTGACCGTGGTCAACCCCAAGGTCGACCCGCAGTTCGGGTTCATGACGCTGGACACCGACGGCAAGATCCGGATGGACTGCTCGTCGCCGAACGCGATGGCGTCGCTGATCGCCAACAAGGACGCCTTCCAGATCTCGACCGGCAACGACGCCGACGCCGACCGGCACGGCATCGTCACCCCCGACGCCGGTCTGATGAACCCGAACCACTTCCTGGCGGTGGCGATCCAGTACCTGTTCAGCCACCGGCCGGGCTGGGGTGCCGACGTCGCCGTCGGCAAGACGCTGGTGTCGTCCTCGATGATCGACCGGGTGGTGGCCGACCTGGGCCGCCGGCTGCTCGAGGTGCCGGTGGGCTTCAAGTACTTCGTCCCGGGTCTGCTGGACGGTTCGGTCGGCTTCGGCGGGGAGGAGTCCGCCGGGGCGTCCTTCCTGCGCAAGGACGGCAAGGTCTGGACCACCGACAAGGACGGCATCCTGCTCTGCCTGCTCGCCAGCGAGATCCAGGCGGTCACCGGCAAGAGCCCGAGCGAGCACTACGCTGAGCTGACCGCGAAGTTCGGCTCGTCCGCCTACGCCCGGGTGGACGCTCCGGCCAACCGCGAGGAGAAGGCGAAGCTGGCCAAGCTGTCGCCGTCCGACGTCACCGCGACCGAGCTGGCCGGCGAGCCGATCACCGCGACCCTGACCGAGGCGCCCGGCAACGGCGCCGCGATCGGCGGCCTCAAGGTGACCACCGAGTCGGCGTGGTTCGCGGCCCGGCCCTCCGGCACCGAGGACGTCTACAAGATCTACGCGGAGTCCTTCAAGGGCGCCGACCACCTCGCCGAGGTGCAGTCGGCCGCCCGCGACGTGGTGTCGGCCGCCCTCGGCAGCTGAGAGCTGCTCCGCCCCGCCAAACCCGGTTGTGACCTGCCAGGCGCGCGATATCCGCCGCTCCTGGCAGGTCACTTCACTGTCAGGGCCTGGACGAACCCGTCCAGCCGCCGTCTCGTAGCCGCGACACCGACGGTGGCAGCTGGTGGTCGCCGGCGACCCAGGGAGCCGGGACGGGCGGGTCCAGGACGGTGCGCACCGGGACCACCCCCTGCCAGGCCGGGTCGTCGCGTTCTTCGTCGCTGGGGTCGCCGGTGCGGATCTTGACCGTCCAGGCGCCCTCCGAGATCGGCATCGTCATCGCCAGGGTCGCCGCCAGTTCGCGGCCGGTCATCGGTCTGCCCTCCCCCGTGCGCCCCGGAATGAGGCGATCGGAGAGCAGGTCGAGGGCTCGCCACTTCTCGTCCCGATCGGTCAGCGGGGTCAGGGGGCCGTGCACGACGGCGCTGCGGTAGTTGGCGGAGGAGTTGAACGTCGATGCGGCGACGACGACCCCGTCGAGGGCGGTGACGCACAGGGCGGCGGGCGCGCCCGCGGCGACGTGGCGCAAAGCGCCGGCGCCCGTCGAACCGTGCAGGATCAGCCGGTCGCCGTCGCGTGCGAAGAGCATCGGGACGACCCAGGGCCGTCCGTCCACGACCGTCGACAGGCTGCCGAACGGGATGGCGTCGAGCACGGCGTCCAGCTCCTCCCGGACGGTACGAGCACGTTCTTTGTGGCGATTGACCTGCTGGGGCGCACGGGTCGTCGGGGAGCCGGTTTCGCAGCGGGGCGGGGTGGAGGGCACCTCGCCACGCTATGCCATTCCGGTCTACCTGCTGCATCCAGAAACTTCGCATCGCGGCAGACCAGTATTATGACGTCATGGCGAGGACGGCACGCCCGGTCGACCTGGATCTGCGGTTGCCCACCGGGTCGGGTCCGCTGCGCCACCGAATCGCCGACGCCCTGGTGGCGGCGATCGCCTCCGGTCGGTTGAGGCCCGGCGACGGCCTGCCGCCGAGCCGCAGCCTGGCCGCCGTGCTCGGGGTGGCCCGCGCGGCGGTGGTGGACGCCTACGACCAACTCCAGGCGGCCGGGTTCGTC
>JBDIAG010000026.1:0-14478 GCA_039812305.1 Actinomycetales bacterium
CTGCGATCTGCTCGCCGCCCGGGGCCGCTACGTGATCCGCTACGACCAACGCGACACCGGTCGCTCGACCGCCTTTCCCGTCGGCAGGCCGGGTTATGCGATGTCCGACCTCGCTCGCGACGCCGTGGGCGTTCTGGACGCGCTCGGCGTGGACCGGGCGCACGTCGTCGGACGATCCATGTCGGGTGGGGTGGCGTTGATGCTCGGCGTCGACTTCCCGGACAGGGTGCTGAGCCTGACCTTCATGTCGACGACCACGGGGGAGCCGGGCCTGTCGCCGCCGACACCGGCATTCCACGCGGCCACCGCAGGCCCTCCGCCGGCGATGGAGGACCGGTCGGCCGTGACCGAGTACATCGTGAGTCAGGTGACGGCGTACTACGGCGAATCGCCGCTGTTCGAGGAGTCCGCCGTGCGGGAGCTGGCGGAAGCAGACGTCGCCCGCACCGTCGACATCGAAGCAGCCGTGGGCAATCACTTCGCGATGACGTTCGACGCGCCGGGAGGCGGGTTCGCTGACATCGCGGCCCCCACCCTCGTCGTCCACGGCGAACTGGATCCGGTGTTCCCCGTCGATCACGCGGAGGCGCTGCAGCGCGCCGTCCCGGATGCGCAGCTGCTCATTCTGCGGGACGCCGGCCACGAGCTGCCCAGGCAGCTGTGGCCGGTATTCGTCCAAGCCCTCATCCGTCATACCTCACGCACCGCCCGGACGGCGGGCCGTGTCCCGTGAGCGGTCAGAAACGTGACCAGGTCGGCCGTCCTCCGAGATGGGCCATGGTCGGATCTCGCCAGGTCGTGACCGAAGCCGGCCCTGGTCCGGCCTACCCCAGGGCTTCGGCCAGCAGGTGCAACTGGTCGGGTACCAGGGTTCGCCAGTAGTCGACGTCGTGCTCGCCGGCGCCGAAGGAATGGGCGGGGGAGGCCACACCACTTCCGTCGAACTCGGCCAGGTAGGCGCGGGTGGCGCCGATGAACGGATCGGAGCGGCCGCAGTCAATCCGCAGAGCGATCCCGGCGAGCTGCTTCTGGCGGCCGAAGACGTTGTGTTCGACGTGGTCACGGGTTGAGTCGAAGGCCCCAGGTGCGTACTCGGAGTCGTTCTGCCACAGAGCCGGGCTGGCGACGGCGGCCGCGCGCACGGTCTCGGCTCCGAGCCGGCCCGCCAGCAGCAGACTGCCGTAACCGCCCATCGAAATGCCCGCCAGCCCCAGTCGCGACGTGTCCAGACCCCGGTCGGCGAGCATCGGGATGAGTTCGTCGACGATCATCGCGCCGGAGTCCTCGCCGCTTTCCCGTCGGTGATAGTAGGTGTCGCCCGCGTCCGCGCAGGCGAGGGCCAGGGGAGTGCCACCGGCCTCGACGTGGGCGCGCAGACCGCCGGCGAAGTAGTCGACCATCGTGTGATTGCCGCCCTTGCCGTGCAGGTACACCACGAGGGGCAGCCCATCCACGGAGCCGCCGTCCGGTGTCAGCACCTTCCAGAACACCTCCGCGCCGCCCCTGGCAGGTGAGGTGAAGCTGCCGGACAGGGCCGGCTCGACAGGTGCCAGCGGCGTGCCCCTGCCGCAGCCGGCGATCGCCGCGACCAGCCCGGCCGCGAGCACGGCGCGGCGAGTCGGCCGGCTGAGGAGATGCATCGTGTCAGTATCGGTCCTTGGCGCTTAGGTGATGCACAACGCGTCGCATTTGACGCGCTATGCATCACCCAAGGCCTTAGGCATCTACCCGACTACGGGTGCACCAGGATCTTGACGTTCTCGTCCTTGTGCTCGAGGAGGGCCCGGAAGCCGGATTCCTTGATCTCCTCCACGTCGATCTCGCCGGTGATGAACTGTTCGGCCTGGATCTTGCCCTCCTGGAGGAGTTGGATCACCTCGGCGTGGTTGTTGCAGTAGGCGCTCGATCCGATGAGGTGCAATTCCCGCATCACCAGCCCGAACATGTCGATCTCGGCCTTGCGTCCCCAGATCGAGACGTTGACGACGGTGCCGCCGTTGCGCGTGCCGTCGAGGGCCGATTGCAGGGCCGGTGAGGCTCCCACGCATTCGAACGAGACGTGGGCGCCGAGTCCGTCCGTCCGCTCGCGCAGAATGGTGGGGACGTCGTCCACGGAGGGGTCGAGGACGAGGGTGGCTCCGGCGTCCACCGCCTTCTTCTTGCGGATCTCCGACATCTCGACGGCGACGACCTCCTCGACGCCGATCGCCCGCAGGCAGGCGATGGTGACCAGTCCGATCGGCCCGGAGCCGTAGACGGCGGCGGTCTGCCCGGCGACGATTCCCGAGCGCCGGACGGCGTGCAGGCCGACCGCGAGCGGCTCGACCAGGGCGCCCACCTTGGTCGACAGCTCGCCGAGGGCGTACACCCGCTCGGCCGGCGCGACCACGTATTCGGAGAAGCCGCCGCCCTGGCCGGAGAGACCGATGAAGCCGAACTTCGTGCACAGGTTGTACCGGTTCGATCGACAGAACTCGCACTCGCCGCAGACGATGTACGGCTCGACGACCACCCGGTCACCGACCGAGAAGCCGCTCACCCCGTCCCCGATCTCGGCGACGACGCCGGCGAACTCGTGGCCCATCACCAGCGGCGCGGTCTCGCCGGACAACGGGTGCGGGGTGGTCGGCACGAAGATCGGACCGTCCTCGAACTCGTGCAGGTCGGTGCCGCAGATGCCGCACCACTCGACGGCCACCTTCACCGTGCCCGGCCGCACCGACGGCTCGGCCACATCCTCGATTCGCAGATCCCGATTCCCGTAGTAGACAGCTGCTTTCATGGTGATCCCTTCCCTTCGCAGCCGATGTCAGCTCTTGTGGTGGCTCTCGGCGAGGGCGTAGACGGGGGTGTCCATCCCTTCCAGCCGCGCTTTGAGTTGCAGCGACAGATAGCGGGAGTAGTGCCGCGACTGGTGCAGGTTCCCGCCGTGGAACCACAGGTTCTCCTGCCGGGTCGGCTTCCACATGTTGCGCAGCTCGCCCTCCCACGGGCCGGGGTCCTTGGGCGTGTCCGATCCCATTCCCCAGCACTTGCCGACCGTGTCGGCGACCTCCTGGGAGATGAGCTGGGCCGCCCAGCCGTTCATCGACCCGTAGCCGGTGGCGTAGACGACGAGGTCGGCGGGCAGCTCGGTGCCGTCGGTGAGCACGACGGCGTCCTCGGTCAGATGCGACACCTCGGCCGGAGCCTTGAGCTTGATCTTCCCGTCGGCGACCAGTTGGGAGGCGCCGATGTCGATGTAGTAGCCCGACCCGCGCCGCAGGTACTTCAGGAAGAGCCCGGAGTCGTCCGCACCGAAGTCGAGCATGAAGCCGGCCTTCTCGAGGCTGAGGTAGAACTCCCGGTCCTGCTCGCGGATGGCGTCGAAGGCCGGCCGCTGGAAGTCCGGCAGCACCCGGTAGGGGATGGAGGCGAAGATCAGGTCGGCGGTCTCGTGGTCGATGCCGGCCGCGATCGCGTCCTCGGAGTAGAGCGGGCCGAGCACGTGGTGCATCAGCGACTCCGACTTCACGATGTGCGTGGTGGAGCGTTGCAGCATCGTCACGTCGGCGCCGTTCTCCCACAGGTCGGCGCAGATGTCGTGTGCGGAGTTGTTCGATCCGACGACGACGGCCTTCTTGCCGCGGTAGGGCGCGCCGCCCGGGTGGGTGGAGGAGTGGTGCTGGTCGCCCGTGAAGACGTCGGCCCCCTTGACCTCGGGCACGTTCGGTACGCCGCTCATCCCGGTGGCGAGCACCAGGTGGGTGGGACGCAGCACCACCGCCTGACCGTCCCGGTTGACGTGCACCGTCCAGGTCTTGGTGTCCGGGTCGAAGTGCGCCTTGGTGGCCTCCGTGCTCGACCAGTAGTCGAGCTCCATGATCTTCGTGTAGCTCTCCAGCCAGTCGCCCATCTTGTCCTTCGGCGTGAAGACCGGCCAGTGGTCGGGGAAGGGCAGGTACGGCAGGTGGTCGTACCAGACCGGGTCGTGCAGGCACAGCGAGTGATAGCGGCTGCGCCACTGGTCGCCCGGCCTGGGGTGCTTGTCCACGATGAGGGCCGGCACACCGAGACGCTTGAGTCGCGCCCCCAGCCCGATGCCGCCCTGGCCGCCGCCGATGACGAGGACGTACGGCTGGGCGGTATCGCCGTAGCTGTCGACCTGCTTGCGGCGCCGGTCGAGCCAGTTGTCCTTGTCCACGCCCACGCCGTGCTCGGCGCCGAGGATGCGACGCCGGCCGGTCGGCTCGGGGTACTCCCGGAGCTCCTGGGCCGCCGTGAGCAGGGTCCAGATCCTGCCGTCGCGCAGCCGGACGATGCCCTTGCCGGTGAAGTTCGCGTTCTCGAAGGTGAAGTGGACGGTCGTGACACCGTCCGCCTCGTCCGCCTGCGTGATCTCGATCCCGGACGGCCACGCGTCCGGCCCGATCGAGGTCAGCATCTCGGCGATCTGCTCGCGTCCCTCGCTGGTGTGCAGGTTCCAGGTCAGGCTGACCAGATCGCGCCAGAAGCCGCCCTCCTCGAACTGGTCTGCCACCTGCTGGGCGGAGCCCGTGGCCAGGGCTTCGCCCAGGTCCGCCAGGGGGTTCGTGCCGGGTGTGGATTCGCTTGTCGCAGAGATTGTCTCGGTCATGCGCTGACTCCCTTCATTGGCCGTCAGGGCCAACGTAGGAGACCTGCGTCACACGGGAAACAGTTGCACAACGTTGCAGGGCAGGTGGTGGCGAGTCAGTCGCGTTGCCTGGCGGTTCTCCGGACGACGGTAAGGGTCAGCACCAGCGTGAGGGCGGCGGTGATCGCGAGCAGCCACAGGCCGATCGCGTACGACTCCGTCCGGCCGTAGACGTAGCCCATGATCAGCGGCGGGACGAAGCCGCCGAGCCCGCCGGCGGCGCCCACCAACCCGGTCACGCCGCCCACCCGGGACGGATCGGTGACGTGCGCGATGAGCGCGAAGGTGGCGCCACTGCCGCATCCGAGCGCCGCCGCCATCGCCAGGAAGGCCACCGTGCCGACGCTGTCCAGCGGAGGGTCGCCGGCCGAGATCGCGGCTCCGATGGTGACGACGACGAAGCTGGCGCTGAGCACCGGGATGGCGCCGAACCGGTCCGACAGCCACCCACCGACCGGCCGCATCAGGACGGCGATGACGACGAATCCGGCCATCCGGTTGGAGGCGTCCGCCGCGGTCAGCCCATGCGCCGTCTTGAGGTACGCGGGCAGATAGACGGAAAAGGCGACATAACCACCGAAGGCGACCGCGTACAGGATGCAGGCCTGCCAGGTGATGGACAACCGGGCGGTCGAGGCCAGTCGGGACGCCAGTGACGCGGTCGGCACGACGCGTCCGGGTGCGTCCCGCATCAGCAGCCAGGCGACGATCGCGTAGAGGGTCAGGACGACCGCGGCGATCAGGAACGGAGCCGTGTCACCGAGCCCCTGGTACAGCTTGACCGTGGTCAGCGCGCTGATGGCGGTACCACCCATGCCGGCACCGAAGATGCCGACGGCCAGACCGCGACGCTCGGGCGGGAACCACGCGTTGACGAACGGGACGCCGACCGCGAAGGCCGTGCCGGCGATGCCGAGGAAGAAGCCGCCGACCAGGATCAGCGTGTAGGAGTCGAGGGCGAAGAAGGCTACGAAGAGAATGGGAATGACGGTGATGCCGGAGACCAGCGGGAACATCACCCGGGCGCCGAACCGGTCGGTCAACGCTCCCACCGGGATCCGTCCGAGTGAGCCGACGATGACCGGGACGGCCACCATCAGGGCGACGTCGGACTCGCTGAGCTCGCCGAGGCGGCCGGTGTCGCGGAAGAGCGGGCCGAGCGGGCTGAGCAGGGCCCAGGCCCAGAAGTTGACGGCGAATCCCACGGTGGCCAAGGCCAGCATCAGCCACGGGGACTGGTGCGTTGTGGTCGTGCTGCGGTCCTGTGTTCGGGGCGTAGTCATACCAGGTCCAGGAGTAGTCGGGGTGGTTTGCGAACATTCGCAATGCAAACCAACGTAGCCGTTGTCCTGGTGCAAGCACTTGCCCGCGGGGCGGAGGCGGGCAGACCTTCTATCAGGCGGAATCCAGGGGGACAGTGAGCCGGTACGGCCGGGTGGCGATCAGCGGCCCGAGCCGCCGGCGCAGCCGGGAGATCTCGGCGCGCACCGTCACGGTGTCGGTCTCGCAGCCGTACACTCGCAGAGCCAGCGCTCGCGCGGAGAGCCCCTCCGGATGCGTCGACAGCACCTGCAGGATCTGGAGGTGGCGAGGGCTCAACGGAATCCGCTCGTCGCCGTCGGGGGAGCCGGCGCCGCTGAGAACCGCCACCGGCTCGGGGCCGTCCACGAGCGACAGCGTGCGCGGCTGGTCGGCCGTATGCGGACGCAACAGCCACCCACCGTCGACCGGTGTCGCGGAGAAGCCGCCCAGGTTCGGTAGCCAGACTGCCCCGGCCGACAGGCGGCCGGGCACCCAGACCTGTTCGCCGACCCGGAAACCGGCACTCGCCGCCACCCAGCCCGCCGCGTCGATCACCAGGTGCGGCCCCCGCACGTCGCCGGCGGTGGCCGCCAGCCGGTGCAACTCCTGACGGTGCCCCGAGCGCAGCGTCTCCTCGGCCACCTTCACCGCGGCGCCGACCAACGCCAGCGTGTTGGGATGCGCGCTCACCAGCGGCCCGGACAGGGTGATGGCACCCAACGGCGTCCGCCGCACCGGGTCCATGATCGGGGCCCCGGTGCACACCCAGCCGTGATGGCCCTCGTCGGTGTGCTCGGGCCCGAAGATCTGCACCGGCGTCTGATCCAGCAGGGACGTGCCCAGCGCGTTCGCGCCGACCATCGGTTCCGCCCAGCACGCACCCTCGACAAAACCCAGCCGTTCGGAGCTCTGCCGAACCGTCCGCGGACCCTTCAGCCACAATACGACCGCGTCGGCGTCACAGACGACCAGCTCGTTGCCGGCCTGCTCGGCGACGTCCAGCAGCAGCCCCTGCAGGATCGGCAGCACGTCGCGCAACGCGTCGTTGGACTCGCGCCGGCCGGCGACCGCCGCCTCGGGCAGGGGTTCGGCTGCGGCGTGGTTGCTGGCCGTGCGCCGTTGCCAGGCCCGGGCCACGGCCGGACGCACCTGGGCCGGCACGGCGTTGGTGCTGGCCCAGTCGCCGTAGAGACGGCGCAACGCCGAGAACTTCGCCCGAGGGTCGTCGTACACCGTCAGCGCAGCGCTCGCCGTGCGGGACATCGTTGCCGCCTTTCCGTCTGGCACTACCGTGCCCTGAAAACGCGCGGCCCGCCACCATCTGTGCGACCCAGCACCGGCCGGGCCGCCCGCGGGGCCTCGTGCCGATGCAGCCGGCTGTGCGCGCGGTGACCAGGTATGTGCCGAGCAGCCGGCTACCGCTGGCTGCTCGGCCGACAACCGGTCAACGCGCGAACATCTGGTCGTTCGAGCAAGCTGATGCGCACCAGCCACGATCGGGACAGGGGCCGACCCCTCGCCAGACGAGGGCCGACCCTCGCCAGCGCCGGAGCCGGACTCGCCTCGATCAGCTGTCCGCGGTCGCCGCGGCGGCGGTCTTGGCGGCCGTCTTCTTGGCCGGAGCCTTCCTCGTGGTGCGCCTGGTGGTTCCGTCGCCGCGTCCGTAGAGACGGGAGTCGACGAGGGGCAGACCCTTCGTCACCACGTCCCCGTAGATGTCGTCGGGATCCAGCCGGCGCAGCTCCTCGGCGATGCAGACGTCGTCGTGGCGGCGCGTGAGGCTCACCGTCCGCGGGGGCTGCCCGGGTTGGGTGAGATCGGCGATGTTCGCGTCCTCGGGACGGTTCAGCTCCAGCACCCCGGAGCCCCGGTGCAACTGGACCGCCACGACACCGGAACCCGCCGGCGTCCGCTTCATCTCGACCGGCGCCTGCAGGGAGAGCCCGAGCCACGCGGCGAGCAGTTCTGAACTCGGCGAATCGCTCGCCCCGGTCACCACGACCTTGGTCACCGATTCGTACGGTGCCTGGTCGAGTGCCGCGGCCAGCAGCGAACGCCACCGGCTGATCCGCGACCAGGCCAGGTCGGTGTCCCCGGGCCGGTGGTTGCGAGCCAGCCGGGCCAGGGTCTGCCGCGGGCGCTTCGACCGGGCGCAGTCGCTCACCCGCCGCTGGGCCAGCTTGCCCAGCGCCTCCGCCGAGAGATCCGTGGGCGGGTCGCCCGGCCACCAGGTCACCACCGGGGTGTCCGGCAGCAGCAACGGCATCACCAGGGCCGCGGAGTGCTTCGTCAGTTCGCCGTAGGTGCGCAGCACGATCACCTCGGACGCCCCGGCGTCGCCACCGATCCGGATCTGCGCGTCCAGCCGGGAGGATCCCCTGGACTCGCCGCGGGCGATGACCAGCACCCGGCAGGGGTGGTCCCGGCTGGCCGAGTTGGCCGCCTCGATCGCGCTCTCGGCGTCGACGTCCTCGGCGCAGATGATGAGATTCAGCACCCGGCCCAGGGCGACCGAGCCTCCGCTCTCGCGGATCTCCATCAGTCTGCGGTTGACCGCCGAGGTCGACGTGGACTGCAGGTCGATGATCACGGACGCCTCCAAGCCCGCCCGTGCCGGGCCAGCATCTCATCCGCGGACGACGGACCCCAGCCGCCCGACTCGTACGGATCCGGTCTGATCCCACCCTGCTCCCAGTGCTCCAGGATCGGGTCGAGGATCTTCCAGGACAGCTCGACCTCCTGGTGGCGGGGGAAGAGCGGGGGCTCCCCGAGCAGCACGTCCAGGATCAGCCGCTCGTAGGCCTCGGCCGGGGAGTCGGTGAACGCGTGCCCGTAGCCGAAGTCCATCGTGACGTCGCGGACCTCCATCTGCGGGCCCGGGACCTTCGAACCGAACCGCATGGTCACACCCTCGTCCGGCTGCACCCGGATCACCAGGGCGTTCTGCCCCAGCTCCTCGGTGGCGGTGTGCTCGAACGGCAGGTGCGGAGCCTTCTTGAACACGACCGCGATCTCGGTGACCCGCCGGCCCAGTCGCTTGCCCGTCCGGAGATAGAACGGGACGCCCGCCCACCGCCGGGTGGCGATGTCCAGTCGGATCGCCGCGTACGTCTCGGTGATCGACTGCTTGTCGATCCCCTCCTCGTCGAGATAGCCGATCACCTTGGACGTGCCCTGCCAGCCGGCCGAGTACTGCCCGCGGGCGGTCTCGGCGTCCAGGTCGTCCGGCAACCGGACGGCGGACAGCACCTTCTCCTTCTCCGCCCGCAGCTCCCGGGCGTCGAACGAGACCGGCTCCTCCATCGCCATCAGCGCGAGCAGCTGGAGCAGGTGGTTCTGGATCACGTCTCGGGCGGCCCCGACGCCGTCGTAGTACCCGGCGCGGCCGCCGATCCCGATGTCCTCGGCCATCGTGATCTGCACGTGGTCGACGTAGTTCGCGTTCCAGATCGGCTCCCAGAACTGGTTGGCGAACCGGATCGCCAGGATGTTCTGCACCGTCTCCTTGCCGAGGTAGTGGTCGATGCGGAACACCGAGTCCGGCGGGAAGACCCGCTCCACCACCTCGTTGAGCTCCTGAGCGCTCTTGAGGTCGTGCCCGAAGGGCTTCTCGATCACCACCCGGCGCCACACGTCGTCGCTCTGGTCGGCCAGCCCGTTCTCGGCCAGCTTCTCGCAGACCACCTCGAAGTACTTCGGCGGGATCGACAGGTAGAAGGCCGTGTTCCCGCCCGTGCCCCGGGTCTCGGAGAGCTCCTTGATCGTGTCCGCGAGGTTGCCGAACGCCTGGTCGTCCACGAACGTGCCGGAGACGAAGCGGAAGCCCGGCGTCAGGGTCTTCCAGACCGACTCCCGGAACGGGGTCCGGGCGTACTGACGCACCGAGTCGTGGACGACCTGCTCGAACTGCTCGTTCGTCCAGTCGCGCCGGGCGAAGCCGACCAGGGAGAAGCCGGGCGGCAGCAGGCCGCTGGCAGCCAGGTCGTAGATCGCCGGCATGAGTTTCTTGCGGGCCAGGTCACCGGTGATTCCGAAGAGCACCAGGCAACAGGGCCCGGCGATCTTCGCGAGCCGCTTGTCGCGCGGGTCGCGCAGTGGATTCAGACCGGGCCCTATCTTCGCTGGGCTCACCAACCAGCTCCTTCCGTCGATCCGGGTGCGCCGCTCACTGCCCGGCTTCGCCTTCGGTGTCGGTCGCGCTGGCCCGGGCCAGCTCGTCGCTGACCGTGCCCTGCAGCTCGGCCCAGGAGGCGTTGAACTTCTCCAGGCCCTCGCTCTCGAGCAGTTCGGTCACCTCGGTGTAGCTGACGCCGATCTCCTCGAGCCGGTCGAAGAGCGCGTCCGCCTCGAACTCGGTGCCGGCGATCGTGTCGCCGGTGACGTTGCCGACCTCGGCGACCGCCTGCAGCGTCTTGCCCGGCATCGTGTTGACGCACCCCGAGGCCACCAGCTGGTCGACGTACATCGTGGCGGAGTACTCGGGGTTCTTCACCCCGGTCGACGCCCACAGCGGACGCTGCGGGTGGGCGCCGTCGTCGGCCAGCACGCGCCACCGCGGGGTGGAGAAGACCTCGGTCCACGCGTGGTAGGCGAGCCGGGCGTTGGCGATGCCGGCCTGGCCCGCCAGCGCCGCGGCCTCCTCGGTGCCGATCGCACCCAGCCGGGCGTCGATCTCGGTGTCGACCCGGGAGACGAAGAAGCTGGCGACCGACTCGATGCGGCCCAGGTCGAGCCCCTGCTGCTTGGCCTGCTCCAGCCCGACCAGGAAGGCCTGCATCACGGCCCGGTACCGGTCGAGGCTGAAGATCAGCGTCACGTTCACTGAGATGCCCTCGGAGAGAACGGTGCTGATCGCCGGCAGGCCCTCGACCGTCGCCGGGATCTTGATGTGCAGGTTGGGCCGGTCGACCGCCTGCCAGAGCCGGCGGGCCATCGCGACGGTGCCGTCGGTGTCGCGGGCCAGGCCCGGGTCGACCTCGATCGACACCCGGCCGTCCACGCCGTCGGTGCTGTCGTAGACCGGTCGCAGCAGGTCGCACGCCCGCCGGACGTCCTCCGTGGTGATCTCGAAGATCGCCTCGTCGACGCTGAGGCCACGAGCGGCCACCTGGGCCACCTGCGACTGGTAGCGGTCGCCCTTGGACAGGGCGGCCGCGAAGATCGTCGGGTTGGTCGTCACCCCGGTGACGTGCTTGTCGGCCACCAGGGCTGCGAGGTCGCCGGATTCGAGCAGTTCACGGGAGAGGTCGTCCAGCCAGATGGAGACGCCGGCAGCGGCCAGGGCAGCCAGCTGGTCGGTCTGCGGAGTGCTGGTCATGGTGGGTCTCCTTCGGAGATCGATGTTCCGGATCAGATCGAGGTCTGGATCAGTGCTTGAAGTCCACCATGCCACCCTTGGGCGTCAGACGCCCGCCACCACCGGGAACCGCGGTGCCCTCGGCGGCCGCGATCGATTCCTTGGCGGCGGCGACCACGGCCTCGGGGGTGAACCCGAACTCGGTGAGGATCTTCTTGTAGTCGGCGGAGGCCCCGAAGTGTTCGAGGCTGACGGAGCGACCGGCGTCGCCGAGCACCGAACGCCAGCCGAAGGCGATGCCCGCCTCGACGCTGACCCGGGCGCGCACGCCGACCGGCAGCACGGACTCCTTGTAGTCGTCGTCCTGCAGATCGAACCACTCCCAGCACGGCATCGACACGACCCGGGTGGCGATGCCCTCGGCCTGCAGGGACTCGCGGGCGGCCACGGCGAGCGAGACCTCCGACCCGGTGCCGATCAGGATCACCTGCGGCGCCCCGCCGGTGGCCTCGGCCAGCACGTAGGCGCCCTTGGCGACGCCGTCGGCGCTGGCCAGCGTGTCACCCTCGGCCGCTGCCTCGCCACGGTCGAACGTGGGCACGTTCTGGCGGGTCAGGGCCAGGCCGGCGGGCCGGTCGGGGTTGGCCAGGACCGTCTTCCAGGCCTGGGCGGTCTCGTTGGCGTCGGCCGGGCGGACGAAGTCCAGCCCCGGGATCGCCCGCAGCGCCGCGTAGTGCTCGACCGGCTGGTGCGTCGGGCCGTCCTCGCCGAGGCCGACCGAGTCGTGCGTCCAGACGAAGATGGACGGCACCTCCATCAGTGCGGCCAGCCGCACCGCCGGGCGCATGTAGTCGGAGAACTGGAGGAACGTGCCACCGTAGGCACGGGTGCCGCCGTGCAGGTTGATGCCGTTGAGGATGGCCCCCATCGCGTGCTCGCGGATGCCGAAGTGCAGCGTGCGCCCGTACGGGTTGCCCGCCCACTCCTTGGTCGCCTTGCCCTCGGGCACGAAGGACGGCTCGCCGGTCATCGTCGTGTTGTTCGACTCGGCCAGGTCCGCGGAGCCGCCCCACAGCTCGGGCAGGACATCCTTCAGCGCGGTCAGCACCTCACCGGAGGCCTTGCGGGTGGAGACGTCCTTGCCGCCGGGGAACACCGGCAGGGAGTCGTCCCAGCCCTCCGGCAGCGTACGGTCGGCGAGCCGGTCCAGCAGGGCGGCACGCTCCGGGTTGGCCGTGCGCCAGGCCTGGTAGGAGGTCTCCCACTCGGCGTGGGCGGCCTTGCCCCGCTCGGCGACGAGGAGCGAGTGGGCCAGGGCGTCCGCGGGCACCTCGAAGGACTGCTCCGGGTCGAAGCCGAGCACCTCCTTGGTGGCCGCCACCTCGTCCTTGCCGAGGGCGGAGCCGTGGATCTTGCCGGTGTTCTGCTTGTTCGGCGCCGGCCACCCGATGATCGTGCGCAGGCCGATGATGGACGGCTTGCCGGTCTCGGCGCGGGCGGCCTGCAGGGCCTCCCACAGCGCCGGGACGTCCTCGCGGTACTGCCCGCCGGCGGTCCAGTCCACCCGCTGGACGTGCCAGCCGTAGGCCGCGTACCGAGCGAGCACGTCCTCGGAGAAGGCGATGTCGGTGTCGTCCTCGATCGAGATGTGGTTGTCGTCGTAGATGACGACCAGGTTGCCCAGCTCCTGGTGGCCGGCCAGCGAGGATGCCTCGGAGGACACGCCCTCCTGCAGGTCGCCGTCCGAGGCCAGCACCCAGATGTGGTGGTCGAAGGGGCTCTCGCCGGGGGCCGCGTCCGGGTCGAAGAGGCCGCGCTCGCGACGGGCGGCCATCGCCATCCCGACCGCGGTGGCCAGACCCTGCCCGAGCGGGCCGGTGGTCATCTCGACGCCGGGGGTGTGCCGGTACTCCGGGTGGCCGGGAGTCTGGCTGCCCCAGGTGCGCAGCGCCTTGAGGTCGTCCAGCGTCATCGGGTAACCGGAGAGGTAGAGCTGGATGTAGAGGGTGAGGCTGGAGTGTCCGCAGGACAGGACGAAACGGTCGCGGCCGAGCCAGTGCGGGTCGGTCGGGTCGTGCCTCATCGCCTGCTGGAAGAGGAGGTAGGCGGCTGGAGCCAGGCTCATCGCGGTGCCCGGGTGCCCGTTGCCGACCTTCTCGACGGCGTCCGCGGCCAGCACGCGCGCGGTGTCGACGGCCTTGGCGTCCAGGTCGGTCCAGCTGAGCGGCTGTGAAGTCATTGCAAGCGCCTACTTTCCGTCGCCTGGCTGGGCGACCGTCGCGTTCCGGAGGCGGTCCAGGTGCCGGCAGGTGCCCGGCCAGCCCTGTGAGGCCGTGCTTCGTTGGATCTCGGTACGGGTGGATCTCGGGGTCTGAGGTTCGAATGCGATCGGAGTCTGTTTTCAGTCGGGCCCAACCCTAGTCGCTGACCATGCCCTGCGCTGTGATCGGGCCGTGATCGGGCGGGACCGGGTGGCGGCCGGGCGCGCCGGGCGACCCTGCGGCACCATCGCTGCCGGTAAGGCATAGACTGCGCCCTGGGTAGCGCCCGCCGGCCTGCCCGCTCGCAGCCCGGCGAGCCTGATGTGAAAGGCCCGATGAGCATCCTGCAAAGTGCGCGAAGTGGCACCCCGACTCCCACCCGGACGCTCGGGCGGGTGGTCCTGTCATATCTCGCTCTGATGAAGCTGCGGGTCGTCGAGCTGCTGCTGGTGACCACGGTGCCGACGATGCTCCTGGCCGCGGGCGGGTTCCCGCCGCTGTGGCTGGTGCTGGCCACCCTCGTCGGCGGCACGCTGGCCGCGGGCGGCGCCAACGCCATCAACATGTACGTCGACCGCGACATCGACGCGGTGATGAAACGGACCAGGCGCCGGCCGATCGTGGCGGGGGAGATCAGCCCGCGGGCGGCCCTGACCTTCGCGATCGCGATCGGCATCGTCGCCACGCTGTGGCTGGGTCTGCTGGTGAACTGGCTATCGGCGGCGCTGGCCCTGGCCGCGATCCTGTTCTACGTCTTCGTCTACACCCTGATGCTCAAGCGGCGGACACCGCAGAACATCGTCTGGGGCGGGGCCGCCGGCTGCATGCCCGTGCTGATCGGCTGGTCGGCGGTGACGAACTCGGTCTCCTGGGCCTCGGTCGTGTTGTTCATGGTGATCTTCCTGTGGACGCCGCCGCACTACTGGCCGCTGTCGATGCGCTACCGCGAGGACTACTCGGCCGTG
>JBDIAG010000027.1:0-14277 GCA_039812305.1 Actinomycetales bacterium
GTCTGGCCGGGTTGGCCGGCGACCGCGCACAAGCCGGGGAACTCTGGCGCTCGACGATCCCCGCCGGCGACCGTCCGGAGCATCTGCTGGGGTGGGAGGCGGGTGCCCGGCTGGACATCGTCGACGGAGACGGCGCCGCGGCGGAGCGACTGGTCGAGGAGGCGCTCGCCGTCATCGACGCCCGCAGTCAGCTGGCGGGCTCGGTCGACCTGCGGCACCGGTTGGCCGGCACGCGGGTCAGATTCGAGACCCTGGCCCGGCAGGCCGGGACGCGGCGACCCGCCCGGCATCGGCTCGATCAGCTGCTCAGGAATCGTCCGCCCGGGTTGGCGGGCCCAGCGCAGGGCCAGACCGGCGACGAGGCACCGTCGGAGGAGGCGGCCCAGCTGCGGTTGATGTGGCGGCAGTTGAGCCTGCGACTGCAATCGGACGAGGAGTCGCCGGAGGCTCTGGGCATGCTGCGCCGGCAGTTCGGGGAGGTGGAGCGCCGGCTGCGGCTGACCAACTGGAGCGCGCAAGGCGACACCGGCTCCCGTCCCCAAGGATTGGCCGGTGTCGCGGCCCTCGTGGACCAGCCTCTCGTGGTCGTCGCCCGCGTCGGCCCGGCCGCGGTCGGGTACGCGGCGCGCGGAACGGAGGTGACCGAGAGGCCACTGGGCGCCTGGGCGAGCTTGACCCGCGACCTCGCCCAGGTGGAACGGGGACTGGCCCGCGTGGTCGGCTCCACCGGCCGCACTCGCGATCGCGCGCTGCAGGTCACCGGACGGCTGCTGGCGAGCGTGGACGAGCGACTGGCGCCGCTGTTCGCCGACGCCGCCCCCGACGGGGAGCCCCTGCGGCTGCTGGTGGACCGTGGCCTGGAGGGTGCCTGCTGGGGCGGCCTGTCGAGCCTGTGGGGCCGGTCGTTCGCGGTCGCCTCGCTCGGCGTGACCCGGGCGGCCGCCGGCCCCACTCCATCGGCGGAGAGCGTGGTGCTCGCCAGCGGTCCCGGCCTCGCCCACGCGCAGGCCGAGATCGAGGCCCTGCATCGGCTGTGGCCGGCCGACGGGGTACGCACCGAGACGAGCGCGGAGGCGGTACGCGAGTCGCTGGCCGGCGCCGGGGTGGTCCACCTGGCCGCGCACACCAGGCTGCGGTGGGACAACCCGTTGCAGTCCGCGGTCAGCTTCGTGGACGGACCGCTGTCGCTGGAGGAGGTCCTGGAGACCGGCGCCCGGCCCCGGCTGGTCTATCTTTCCGGCTGCTCACTGGCCCGAGCCGACTCCCGGCTGCCGGATACCGCGACGCTGGGGGCGCTGCCGATGCTGGCCGAGTACGGCGTGGAGGAAGTGGTGGCGTCGGTGATACCGCTGCTGGACAATCGGGCGCCAGCCATCGCGCAGTCCGTGCATCGGCGGGTGCGGGCGGGGGAGTCCGCCGCGGACGGCCTGGCCGACGCGCGGGCGCAGATCGATCCGGACGACCCGGTACAGGCGGCGGACTGGGCGGGGATGGCTGCCTTGACGATCGTCACGGCCCTGCCGTGACCGGCCACCGTGGCCGTGTCGTTTGCGACACCCCCGGTGCCGGGTAGAGAGCCGCTGAAACGCGTAGCACTGCCCAGAAGCCACACGCCCTTAGTAGTGTTGGCGCCGCCGGACTGACATCGAGGAGTCGCCATGGGTGACGAAGTCGCCACCGCCACGTACACCCGCGAGCACCGCCAGCGTTATCGCGAGAAGGTGCAGCTGTGCCTGGACGTTTTCGAGCGCATGCTGGCCGAGCAGCGGATGGAGGACGGCGGCGACCAGACCGGGTTGGAGGTCGAGCTCAACCTCGTCGACGACGACGGCTCGCCGGCGATGAAGAACATGCAGACCTTGGAGGCGATCGCCGACTCCAGCTATCAGACCGAGATCGGCCGCTACAACATCGAGCTCAACGTCCCGCCACGCCCGATCTCCGGCACCGCGGCCCACGAGCTGGAGCAGGAGCTGCGCAAGACCCTCAACGCGGCGACCGACGCCGCCGAGGAGATCGGCGTGCACATCGTGATGGTGGGCATTCTGCCGACGCTCGACCCGGAGCATTTCCAAGGCGACTGGATGTCTCCGTCGGCCCGCTACGAGGCGCTGAACGACACGATCTTCACCTTCCGCGGCGAGGACATCTTCATCGACATCGCCGGTGTCGGCCCGGATGGTGAGCGGCTCACCACCTACGCGACGACGATCGCGCCCGAATCCGCGTGTACGTCGGTGCAATTGCATCTGCAGGTCGCACCGAGGGATTTCGCCGACTATTGGAATGCGGCCCAGGTGCTGGTGGCGCCCCAGGTGGCGCTGGCCGCGAACTCTCCCTTCTTCTTCGGCCGGCGGCTGTGGGACGAGACTCGGGTCGAGCTGTTCCATCAGGCGATCGACGTGCGGCCGCAGGAGTTGAAGAACCAGGGAGTGCGTCCCCGGGTGTTCTTCGGGGATCGCTGGATCACGTCCATCTTCGATCTCTTCGAAGAGAACGTGCGGTACTTCCCCTCGCTCCTGCCCGAGATCACCGACGAGGACCCGGTCGCCGTGCTGGAGAGCGGCACGGCGCCACGGCTGCAGGAGCTCCGGCTGCACAACGGCACCGTGTACCGCTGGAACCGGCCGATCTACGACGTGGTCGACGGCAAGGCCCACCTCCGGGTGGAGAACCGGGTTCTGCCCGCCGGGCCGACCGTCGTCGACATTCTCGCGAATGCCGCCTTCTATTACGGCGCGGTCCGCATGCTGGCCGAGGCCGACCGTCCACTGTGGACGAAGCTCGCGTTCTCCACGGCGAAGGAGAATTTCGAGGCGGCCTGCCAGTCGGGCATGGACGCCCACGTGTACTGGCCCGAGGTCGGCGACGTCACCATCGACGAACTGGTGCTGCGGCAATTGCTGCCCCTGGCCCACGAGGGCCTGAAGAAATGGGGAATGGCCGACGAATTGCGGGAGAAGTATCTCGGCATCATCGAGGGCCGTGCCAAGACCGGCCGCAACGGAGCCCGCTGGCAGGTGGAGAAGGTCAAGCTGCTGGAGGCCTCGGGGATGGACCGGGCCACCGCCCTGGCGGCGATGCTCGACGCCTACCGCACCCTCATGCACACCAACCAGCCGGTCCACACCTGGCCCCTCGACTGATTGCGGCTACGGCGCGCCGCGCAGGTAGCGGTCGAGGATCGCCACAAACCCCTGGGGCAGACCTGCGCTCATCCGACCGCGGAGATCACTCATCCCGGGCCAGCGGACGGGGTGTGCCGACCGAGGCGGTGGTGCCGCCGTCGACGGGCAGCACGACGCCGGTGATGTAGGCGGCGTCGGGACCGGCCAGGAACAGGGCCGCCCGGGCGATGTCCTCCGGGACGGCCGGCCGGTCCAGGGCGATCCGGTCGAGCAGGGCGGACCGGAAGGCCGGGTCGTCGAGCCTCTCCTGGGTCAGCCGGGTGGCGGTGAAGGCCGGGGCGATGGCGTTGACCCGCACCCCGTCCCGCCCGAGGTCGAGGGCCATCGACTGCACGAGGGCGTTGACGGCCCCCTTCGTCGCGTTGTAGCCGGCCTGGTTCCAGTCGCCACCGAAACCCGCGACCGACGACATCGCCAGGAACGTGCCGCGGCTGGCGCGCAGGTGCGGAACCGTGGCCCGGGCGAGCAGGATCAGCCCGTCCAGGTTCACCGAGCGCATCCGCTCCCAGGTCTTCTCGTCCAGGTCGTCGACCGTGCCCGGTTCGCTCAGCCCGGCGTTGGCGACGACGACGTCGAGCCGTCCCCACCGGGCGATGACGGCCTGGACGACCTCGTCCACGCCCGCGGCGGTCGAGGCGTCGGCGGCGACGACGAGCACACGATCCTCCGGCACGCCGGACACGGTCTCCTGCAACGGCTCCAGCCGGCGGCCCGACAACGCGACCCGCGCACCCTGCTCGACGAAGGCCTGGACGACGGCCCGGCCGATCCCGGAACCACCGCCGGTGACGAGAACGACCGTGTCGTCGTACGGATACCGTGCCCAGGCGATCACTCGCTCATCCTCCTCAGTCCCACTGCCCTTGCGAACCCACTGCCCTCGCGAACTCGCAACCTCGAGTCTCGAACACCGGCACCGCTCCAGGAGTCACAACACGCCGTTCGGATGAGATCCCGAGGGCATGTCGCGACTCCTCGACTCAGTGAGCCGAGGCTAAGCTGAGTCGGACGTGGGTTTGGGATGAACAGCAGGAGGCGGCGTTGATCGGATGGCTCGCCTGGCTGCTGATCGCGGCGAGTCTGGCGTTGGCCGTCTGGTGCACTGTCGGCGCGGTGATGAAGGCTCGTCCGAGCCGCAATCAGTTGCTCGCGGCGTTGATCCTGGAGGCCGGTCTGCTGGTGCAGGCGGTGATCGGCATCGTTCTCATGATCCAGCGGGCGACGGAGATGGAACGGTTCGTCTTCGTCGGCTATCACGTCACCGCACTGGTCGTGCTGCTGGGCGGCGCATTCTGGGGCATTGCCGACCGAAGCCGTTGGGGTAACGGCGTTTTCGCTATCGCATGTGCCACTGAGGCGGTACTGGTACTGCGCTTGATACAGATCTGGGGAGGTGGCTGATGTCCCGTACGTCCGATCGGCGGCGCGACACGTCGCTGAGTAGTGGCCCCGGCCGCGTGCTCGTGGCGGTGTACGCGATCTTCGCGATCTCGGCCTCGGCACGGGCCGGGGTACAGCTCGTGACCAAGTTCAGCCAGGCCCCGGTGGCCTACCTGCTCTCCGCCTTCGCCGCGGTGGTCTACATCGTCGCCACCGTGGCCCTGGTCCGCGGCGGTACCGGCGGCCGGCGAGTCGCGCTGGCCGCCGTCCTCACCGAGCTGATCGGTGTGATCGGGGTCGGGCTGCTCACCGCATTCGACACCGCGGACTTCCCCGCGGCCACCGTGTGGAGCGGATTCGGCCAGGGCTACGGCTACGTGCCTCTCGTGCTTCCCGTGCTCGGCCTGGCCTGGCTGTGGCACACGCGCCCCGGACGGGTCGCTTCACCAGGCAGCTGATCGGTCGCGTCCGTCCGCGCCGATGTATACGGCGGGTGGATTCGTAGCTCATACTCGCGCCTATGACATTGAAGTCGGATCTTGAGATCGCCCGGGCGGCGAGCCTGCGTCCCATTGCCGAGGTGGCCGCCGACGCCGGGTTGCTGGACGACGAGATCGAGCTGTACGGACGCCACGTGGCCAAGGTCTCCCTGGACGTGCGCGACCGCCTCGAGGACAAGCCGCCCGGCAAGTACGTCGTGGTCACCGCCGTGACCCCGACGCCGCTGGGGGAGGGAAAGACGACCACCTCCGTGGGCCTGGCCCAGGGGCTGGCGCACATCGGGAAGTCGTCGATGCTGGCCTTGCGGCAACCGTCGATGGGTCCGACGTTCGGCATCAAGGGCGGCGCGGCCGGGGCCGGCTACAGCCAGGTCGTGCCGATGGAGAAGCTCAATCTCCATCTCACCGGTGACTTCCATGCGGTGACCGCCGCGCACAATCTGCTCTCCGCGGTGATCGACAACCACCTGCATCACGGCAATCGGCTGGGGCTCGATCTGCGCGCGATCGACTGGCGGCGGGTCATCGACGTCAACGACCGGTCGCTGCGCCAGATCGTCTCCGGGCTCGGAGTGCGCGCCGACGGAGTGCCGCGCCAGACCGGCTTCGACATCACCGCGGCCAGCGAGGTGATGGTGACCCTGTCGCTGGCCACCTCCCTGCAGGACCTCCGGGAGCGGCTGGGCCAGATTGTGGTCGGTTACACCGCAAACGGCACAGCGGTCACCGCGGAGGAACTCAAGGTGGCCGGCGCGATGACGGTGATCCTCAAGGACGCGTTGCAGCCCAACCTCCTTCAGACCCTCGAAGGAACCCCGGTGCTGGTGCACGCCGGCCCGTTCGGCAACATCGCGACCGGGAACTCCTCGGTCGTGGCCTGTCAGCTCGGCTCGAAGATGGCCGACGTACTGGTTACCGAAGCTGGTTTCGGTGCCGACATGGGCGCGGAACGGTTCTTCAACGTCAAGTGCCGCCGGTCGGGGCTGACCCCGGACGCGGCCGTCATCGTCGTCACGGTGCGGGCCCTGAAGACCCACTCGGGCCGCTTCAAGGTCGTGGCCGGCCGGCCCCTGCCGCCGGAGATGCTGGGGGAGGACCCGGACGACGTGCTCGCCGGCGCCGACAACCTGCGCAAGCACATCGACATCGTGCGAAGCTTCGGCGTGCGCCCGGTGGTGGCGATCAACGCGTTCCCGACCGACCACGCCTCGGAACACGACGTGATCAAGGCCGTCGCCGCCGAGACCGACACCCGCGTCGCGATCGGGCACTACGTCACCGAAGGCGGTGCCGGGGCGGCGGAACTGGCGAAGGCCGTGGTCGAGGAGGCCGAGGGGCCGAGCACGATCAAGCACACCTACGAGCTGTCGGATCCGCTGGTCACCAAGATCGAGAAGGTGGCCCGCGGCGTGTACGGGGCGGACGGCATCGACGTCTCCGCGGTGGCCCGCAAGGATCTGGAACGCTATGAGCGGCTGGGCTTCTCGAAGATGCCGGTGGTGATCGCGAAGACGCACCTGTCGATCTCCCACGACCCCACCCTGCGCGGGGCACCCACCGGCTGGCGGCTACCGGTGCGGGAGGTGCGACTGGCGGCCGGTGCCGGCTACGTCTACGCGATCTGCGGCGACATGCGCACCATGCCCGGACTGGGCACCACTCCGAACTCCGAGAACATCGACATCGACGCCGACGGCAACATCACCGGCCTCTCCTGAGGCACTTCACGGATGGCTGCGACCTGACCTGGGTGAGCAAGCGGCCAGACGTGGGCATCCGCCTGGGGTCGGCATCCGGTTGGAGGCTCTGCCATTCGGTCAGACGCTGGGCATCCGGTTGGCGGCCGAACAGCCAGATATCGCCGGATGCCCGGCCCTTAAATGGATGCTCGGCCCTTCAACCGGATGTTCGGCCGCCAACCGGATGCTCTGACCGGATGCGCCGGCTCACCCAGACCGTGGCGCCCTTCTCACCGACCCGACGCCTACCCACACGCCAGGGTTGTCCCACGCAGCGGCCCGACGGTGCCGGGTATGCGCGGAGCGAGGCACAGGGGCATCCGCCCAGACGCTCAGCATCCACCTGAGGTCTCGGCATCCGGTTGACAGCCGAACAACCAGACATCGCCGGATGCTCGGCCCTCAACTGGATGCTCGGCCCAGAACCGGATGCTCGACCCTGGCCGGACGCCCGGCCCCGACCTGGACCGACCCATCTGTATGCCCAGACCCAACCGTGCCGAAGCTCAGGGCTCCCACCGGATGCCCCAAGTCATGCGCCCGGACACATCCGGCAAATTGCGCCCGGCAGGCCGGCCCAGGATCACACCGAATCGACGAAGCATCCAGCTACAGGCTCGGCATCCGGTTGGCGGCCGAACAGCCAGAAATCGCCGGATGCTCGGCCTTCCGCCGGATGCCCGGCCCATAGCTGGATGCTCGACCCCGAACTGGATGCCCAGCCCCGAACCTGGGCTTCACCTCTCCATCCGCAGGCAACGAACACCGAAATTCAGACTTCGCCGGGGCGCCTCCAGCCGTGCATCCGCCTCGACACGTCGGGCATACCGGGCTCAGTGCCCACATGGAAGAAGCATTCGGTTACCAGCTCGGCATTCGGCCAGACGCTCCACAGCCCCAGACGCTCAGCATCCACCTAAGGTCTCAGCATCCACCTAAGGTCTCAGCATCCGGTTGGCGGCCGAACAGCCAGATATCGCCGGATGCTCGGCCTTCCGCCGGATGCTCGGCCCAGAACCCGGATGCCCGGCCCTCAACTGGATGCTCGACCCCGAACCGGCCTCCCAGGCCCCAACCGGATGCCCGACCCCGAACCGGCCGCCGAAACCGAACCGGCCGCCGAAACCGCTCACACACTCAGCAAGGCCGCAAGGGTGGCGCCCAATTCGTAGGCCGCCCGCTCCTCGCGCTCGCCGACGTCGCCGATCACCTCGAGTACGTCCGCCGCCTGCCGCCATGACAGGGCCTGGACGATCGACAGCACGCTGCGTACCGCTCCGGTGGTGTCGTAGCGGCCATGCACGTACAGCCCGAACGGCTTTGCCCGCGCGCCGCCAGCGCCTGCGGCCTGGCCGTCCGCGGCAAGGGCTCCGCCGGCCTGCAGGAATATCGAGTCGAAGAAGTGCTTGAGTGCCCCACTCATGTATCCGAAGTTGGCCGGCGTGCCGAGCAGATAGCCGTCCGCGGCCAGAACGTCCTCGGCAGTGGCCTCCAGGGCGGGCCGGACCGCGACGTCCACACCCTCGATCTCCTCGATGCGGGTGCCCGCCAGCACCGCGTCGGTCAACCGCACGACATTCGGAGTGGGCGAGTGGTGGACAATCAGGAGGCGTGCCACCCCACGATTGTTGCAATGGCGACACCGATCGCAACAGCAACCCTCGTCGGGAACAGGTGCTGACGCACTACGCTGATCCTGTCCGGACAGTGCGGTCCTGCCCACCTCCCCGACTCCGGCGTATGGAGACTCCCACGTGACCGACACCGCCCCCGCCTTCGGCGTCCTCGCAGAGACCGAGGACGCTTTGTTGCGCCGCGACATCCGTCGTCTCGGTGAACTCCTCGGTGCAATGCTGGCCCGCCAGGAGTCGCCCGAGCTGGTCACCCAGGTCGACGAGATCAGGCATCTCGCCCGGGATGCCCTCGCTGGCGAGCGACCGGCCCAGCAGACCCTGGCCAAGCGTCTCAACACCACCGACCTGCCTACCGCGATCAACCTGATCCGGGCGTTCCGCACCTACTTCCACCTGGCCAACATCGCCGAGCAGGTGGCCCGTATCCGCACCTTCCAGGAGCGCCCGGAGAGCAGCGGCTGGCTGGCGCGCGCGGTCGAGAAGGTCGCCGACGAGATCGGCGCGCCCGCGCTGACCACCGCCCTGGCGAAGCTGCAGGTCCGGCCGGTCTTCACTGCGCACCCGACCGAGGCGAGCCGGCGGACGACGCTGATCCAGCTGCGCCAGATCGGCGACGCCCTGCTCACCGAGCCGGATCTGACGCCGCGCCAGGAGCGTGCCCGCGACCGGCAGCTGACCGCGGTCATCGAGGCCCTGTGGCAGACCGACGAGCTGCGGGTCGATCAGCCGACGGTGACCGACGAAGCCCGCAACGTCCTCTTCTACGCCGCCTCGCTGATGTCGGACATCGTGCCGTCGCTCCTGGAGGACCTCGCCGACGAGGCCGCCCAGCAGGGGGCGTATCTCCCGCTGACGGCCGCACCGCTGTCCCTGGGCAACTGGATCGGCGGCGACCGCGACGGCAACCCGAACGTCACCCCGGAGACGACGCTCGAGGTGCTCACCCGCCAGCACCTCATCGGCATCGACATCCTGCTCGAGCGGCTGGACGACGTGATCGCCGAGGTATCCACGTCCAGCCGGCTGCGGAGGGTCAGCCCCGAGCTGCAGGCCAGCCTGGACGAGGACGTGGCCCGGCTGACGGAACTGGACGAGCACGTCCGCCGGATCCACGTCGAGGAGCCGTACCGGCTCAAGCTGCACTGCGTCCGGCAGAAGCTGGTGAACACGCGCCGCCGCGTCACCGACGAGACCCCGCACCGGCCGGGTCACGACTACCTCGGCCCCGAGGCGCTGGTCGCAGATCTCGAGGAGGTCCGGGCGTCGCTCATCGCCAATCAGGCGGAGTTGATCGCCGGCGGCAGACTGACGACGCTGATCCGGACGGTGAGCACGTTCGGGATGGGCGTGGCGACCATGGACGTCCGCGAGCATTCCGACAAGCACCATGACGCGGTCGGGCAGCTGATCGACCGGCTCGGGGAGCTCACCACGTCGTACGCGGAGCTTTCCCGGGAGGAGCGCTTCAAAGTACTCACCACGGAGATGGCCAGCCGGCGCCCGCTGGCCCCGACCCCGCCCCCACTGGACGAGGCGGCCTGCCGCACCTATCTCACGTTCCGCGCCATCCGCTCCGCGCAGAACCGGTTCGGCCCCGGGATCATCGAGAGCTACATCATCTCGATGACCCAGGGCGCCGACGACGTCTTCGCCGCGGTCGTCCTGGCCCGGCAGGCACGCCTGGTGGACGTGACCGAGGGTTACGCCCATGTCGGCTTCGTCCCCCTGCTGGAGACGGTAGCCGAGTTGCGCTCGGCCGGCGACATCCTCGACGACCTGCTCAGCAACGAGGCCTACCGGCAGATCGTGCGACTGCGCGGCGACGTGCAGGAGGTCATGCTCGGCTACTCCGACTCCAACAAGGACGCCGGCATCGCCACGAGCCAGTGGGAGATCCACCGGGCGCAGCGCGTGCTGCGTGACGTGGCCTATCGGCACGGCATCAAGCTGCGGCTCTTCCACGGCCGCGGCGGGACGGTCGGCCGGGGCGGCGGGCCGACGCACGAGGCGATCCTGGCCCAGCCGTACGGCACCCTGCGCGGCGAGATCAAGGTGACCGAGCAGGGCGAGGTCATCTCGGACAAGTACACGCTGCCCCAGCTCGCGCGCGAGAACCTGGAACTGACGGTGGCGGCGGTGCTGGAGGCGAGCACGCTGCACCTCACCCCGCGACAGTCCCCGGAGCAGTTGCAGCAGTGGGACGTCGCCATGCAGGCGCTTTCGGACGCCGCCTTCACCGCCTACCGGCGGCTCGTGGAGGATCCGGATCTGCCCGCCTACTTCTGGCAGTCGACACCGGTCGACCAGCTGGGCGCCCTCAAGCTCGGCTCACGCCCGTCCAAGCGCCCGGACAGCGGCAGCGGGCTGGCCGGCCTGCGCGCGATCCCGTGGGTGTTCGGGTGGACGCAGTCGCGGCAGATCGTTCCCGGCTGGTTCGGGGTCGGGACGGGGATCGCCGCGGCGGTCGAGGCCGGCTACCGCGACGACCTGGCGGCGATGTACGAGGACTGGCACTTCTTCCGGACGTTCATCTCCAACGTCGAGATGATGCTGACGAAAACCCGGTTGGACGTGGCGCGACACTACGTGTCGTCCCTGGTAGATCCGCAGCTGCACCACATCTTCGACCGGATCGAGGACGAGTACACCAGGACGGTCGAGGCCGTGCTGTCGCTGACCGGCGAGGACGAGCTCCTCGACAGCCAGCCGGTGCTCAAGCGGACGCTCGGCGTACGGGACGCCTACCTCGACCCGGTCAGCTACCTGCAGGTGGCCATGCTTGCCCGGCTGCGCGCCGGGGACCGCGACCCGCAGCTCCAGCGTGCTCTGCTGCTGGCCGTCAACGGCGTCGCGGCGGGACTGCGCAACACCGGCTGACGAGGCGTCTGTCGCAACCGGCTGACGGCCGTCGTCGCAATCGGCCGACGGCTGTACGGGTCGGTTGGGGAGTGCGCCGGTGTGGCTAGGCCGGGCATCCGTCGAGGTGTTCACGCCGTGTGTCGGGGACGGGCATCCGGTTCAAGACTGGGCATCCGGATCAGGGCCGAGCATCCGGTTCGGGGCCGGGCATCCGGTTCGGGGCCGGGCATCCGGTTCGGGGCCGAGCATCCAGTTAACCGACCGGGCATCCAGCGATATCCGGTTACTCGACGGCCAACCGGATGCCGAGCCTCTGGGTGGATGCCGGGCCACCCGGCGGATGCTCAGGTACGTTGCTCCTGTGCGTTCCCAGCCGGCAAGTGTGCACGACGTGCATGAGGCGGCGGCTGCGATGCCCTTTGTCACGCGCGTGACCGGATCCGCGGGCAAAGTGGTCTATCAGGTCGGCGGGAAGTCGTTCGTGATCTTCCGTAACCCACGACCGGACGCGGTCGACCCGGTGACCGGCGAACGCTACGCCGACGTCATCATCATCTGGGTCGCGGGTGAGGACGACAAGCACGCCCTGGTCGAGGATCCGCAGACCCCGTTCTTCACCACGCCGCATTTCGCGGGCCATCCGTCCGTTCTGATCCGGGCGAGCCACCTGCCGCAGGTGACGCGGGAGGAGATCGTGGAGCTCGTCCAGGAGGCGTGGCTGTCCCGTGCGTCGGCTACTCGCGGACGGAAATGGCTGGCGGAGCAGGGCTTTCGCGAGGACTAGGGCTTCTTAGCGGAGGTTCTTCGGCGAGATAACCGACCGTGCCGCCGCGGCGTGACGCTCCCTCGTACCGGCGGACTCTCCAGTGGTCTCCGGGTCGTCTCCGGGTCGTCTCCGGCAAGTTTCGGTACCACGTACCGCAACTGTGCTCGCTCGTCTGGGGCGAGCCGGGCACCGCGTCTGCGACGGCCGGGCATGTCCATCAGTGCCGAGGCTGGGCGCGCCTGTCGGCGCCCGGGCAAGTCCGTCAGGGCGGAGCGGGGCACGCTCGTCGGCGGCGGGGCAAGTCCGTCCGTGCGGAAGCACGGCACGCTTGTCGGCGGCAGCCGGGCCATACCCGCTGGGCCGGACACCGGGCGAGCGGGTGTTCGCCGCGTTCCGACTACGATGGCGAAGGTCATGGACAATCATGCGCACCAGACCGTCTGGTACGCCGCGTACGGGTCGAATCTCTCATTGGCCCGGTTCCGCTGCTACCTCGAAGGCGGTCAGCCGGCGGGGAGTCTGAGGCTGTACCCCGGCTGTCGGGATCGGAATCCGCCGCGCGCCATTCGTCCCGTGAAGGTCTCGGGCACAGTGCATTTCGCCTGCGAATCACCCGTGTGGGGCGGCGGGGTCGCCTTCTTCGACCCGGCCATCCGATACCCGACCGACCGGCACTCGACCGACCGGCACCCGACCGACCGGCACCCGACCAACCAATGCCCGGCAGGCCCACCTCCAACCGAGCGAGACCCAACAACCGAGCGAGACCGAACCGACCTACACTCGACCGGCCGAGGCCCGACCAACCCGCCTCCAACCGGCCCACCCCCAACCGGACAGGGCCCAACCGGCCCAGCACCAACCGGCCGAGGGCCGACCGCCCTCGCGCCCACCCGTCCAGAACTGAACGGTGGTGATCCGGCGGGGCCGGGAACCGTCCTGATGCGGGCGTATCTGCTGACGCTGCCACAACTCGTCGATGTCGCCGCGCAGGAGATGCACCGCGATCCGGACACCCTGGACCCACGATTCGACCTGAACGCGTGGAATCTGGACCGGATCGCGGCGGACGGCTGCTGGAGCCTCGGGACCGGAAGGTACGAGTCGGTGCACTACGTGGGGGAGATCGATCACCGGCCGGTGCTGACGATCAGCCACGGCCCGGGGCGAACCGGCCTGCCGCCCAACGCCGCGAGCGCCGGCTATCTGGGCTGGCTGATCACCGGTCTGTACGAGGCGCACGCCTTGGCGCCGGAAGAGGTCGCGCGCTATCTGGCCCGGTGTCCGGGGATCGGCTGGCCGAGGACCGAACTGACCCGACTGGCCAGCTCGGTCCTCGACGAAGCGCCGGCACCTCACCCCTCGGCTCGGCACCGCTTCCCGGCTCAGGCGACCGGTGCCGCCAGCGCCTGACGCAACGTGTCCACCGCGAGAGCGACCGACTCGCGCTGACCGAGGCTGTAGTCCTCGTTCTCGATCGAGAGCGGTCCGTCGTAGCCGGCGGCCAGCAGCGCCTGGGCGAAGCTGGCCCAGAAGGCCGCGCCGCCCGGATGTCCCGCACCCACCGCGACGTAGTTCCACGCTCGCTCGTCCGGCCGCTCGTTCGGGATCGTCTCCAGCCGTGACGTGACTGCCGCCCGGGACTCGATCCGGGTGTCCTTGGCATGGACATGATAGATCGCGCCGCCCAGCCTGCCGATCGCCTCGATCGGGTCGGCTCCCATCCACCACAGGTGGCTGGGATCGAAGTTCGCCCCGATGGCGTCCCCGATCTCGTCCCGCAACCGCAGCAGGTTCGGCACGTTGTAGACGAGCTGGTTGGCGTGCATCTCGATGGCGACCCGCACGCCACGACGCTTGGCCTCGGCCGCCAGGTCACCCCAGTACTCGACGGCAACGTTCCATTGGTGTTCCAGGAGCGTGAGGTTCTCCGGCGGCCAGACGGTGGTGATCCAGGCCGGGAAGGTGTCTCCCGGGGAGGCGGGTAGCCCCGACATCGTCACGACCGTGCCGATCTCGAACTCCTCGGCCAGCTGCAGGGCACCCCGCAGGACCTTGTCGTCACGCTCGCCGTGGACCGGGTGCAGCGGGTTGCCGGCGGCGTTGAACGCCTCGAGCCGCAGACCGCGGTCGGCTACGTCACGCCGGAGAGTGTCCCGAGCCGAGGGGTCGTCGAGCAGTTCCACCAGGTCGGCGTGCGGGGCCGGCGAC
>JBDIAG010000028.1:0-14003 GCA_039812305.1 Actinomycetales bacterium
CGGGCGGCGCAAGGTCCCGAAGAACCTCCGTCGAGGAGCACTGGTATCCCGGGCCGGAAATTCGCCGAGTAGTCCCCGAGTTTCCGGCGCGCGACACTGGCTCACGATGGTGGCCGGTCCAGGAACGCCTCGACGATCGAGGCCAGCCGTCCGGAGTCGGGGCCGGCCCAGAACAGGTGACTGGGCGAGTCGAGCGTCTCCAGCGTGGCGTCCGGGATTGCGCGGGCAAGGTCTTCCGGTGCGTGAAGTCCACGCCGCGGTCATGTGTCGAGCCTGTTACCAGCGTGGGGCAAGGTACGCGGGACAGCGCTTCCCGGCGAGCGGCTGCTGCTCGGCGGCGTCCGGTGCGGAGGTCGTTGACGAATCCGCGGCCGGAACGCATCGAGCGGAACAGGATGCGCACCTGCTCGCGCTCGTCAACGTCCATCTGGTCCCACCATTCCGCGGCCGGAAGCCGGGAGAGGCGTGCCGCCACCTGCCTCAGCCCGGCATCTGAGTGGACCATCCGGCGCACCAGCCACCAGGTCGCGCGCTGTAGCCCGGGCGAGAAGACGATTGGCCCAGCGAGTCGTTCGACGAGGGTGTCCGGGTAGGACAGAGAACTCGGGGCGCAGCTGTGCAGCAGGAGCCGCGGCACGCGTAGGTCCCGGTCGGCGGCGACGTGGACCGCCTGCATGCCGCCGAACGAGATGCCCACGGCGGCAACAACATCGGGAACGCCGAGCGACCAGCAGACCTCGCGGACCAACGGCGCGAACCCGGCGGGCGACAGCCGCCCGACCCGGGTGGCGCCGTACCCCGGACGTGAGAACGCGACGACCGCGTACCCTGCGCCGGTGTAGAGATCCCACCCGCAGTCACAATGCGCCGAGCAGTGGCCCCCCGGGAAGAACAGCACTGGCGCCTTCTCCCCGGGAAGCAGCAGGACCTCGACCTCGCCCGCCGTCGTCGGGACGACGCGCGTCTCTCTCACGGCATCAGTCTCGCCGATCGACGTCCCGGTTCGGTAGGGGGATGAGGGTCGCCGAGCCGCGAAGTCGACGACGCTTCATCCTTGCCGTTTTGACGGCCTCCTGGGGTCTCAGCCGAGGATGTCGCGCCGGGCGAGCGCGGCAGTCGCAATCGCCACGAACACGGCCGAGCCACCCCAGAGCAGCGCGAGCCCTGGACCGTCGAACCCATTGGTCAGCGGCGCTTGTCCATATGCCCAGTGGAATGGCGAGACGATCCGCAGCCAGTCCAGGTCTGCGCTGTTGTTCGCGATCGCCTGCAGCACGTACCCGGCGACGGCGATCCCAGCTCCGATCCCGAGACCCCAGGACCGTCTGCCGGTGAGCATTCCGGCGGCGAACGCGGCCGTGCCGGAGAAGAGACCGAGACCGACCCAGGCGACGGTAGCGGCGACGAGGTTGCCGGAGTCGAGCTCGAGCTCTCCCGGTCCGTTCATCGCCCAGACGAGGAGCCAGGCCATGACACCGAGCAGCAGCAGCTTGGTGAGGAGGGCGAGGGCGCTTTCGAGTGCGTACTGCGTGCGGCCCACACCGTGCGCGAGCGTGAGTTCGAGCCGACCGGACTCTTCGGCGCCGCCGGTGAACGCGCCGCCCCACGCGATCGCCGCGATCGTGATCAGGACGAAGCCGATCATGCCGAAGAACGTCGCCTGCGCGTAGCCGGAGCCAGTGGTGATGTTCTCGTACCCGATGGTGTGGACGAGCTCCGGTGGCAGCGAGTCGAGCAACCCGACGAGCTCGGGCGACTTCATCGCCGGGTACAGCGGGAAGTAGAGGAGCACGACGGCGGCGACGCCGGCTGACCATCCGATCAGTCCCCGCCAGCCGTCGCCGAGCCAACGGCGAAGCACGGGCAGAACTGCGGCGCGGACAGTGGCGGTGGGTTGGGCGAACGCGGTCATGATGCTGCTCCGTTCCGGGCGTACAGATCCAGCACGGATTCTTCGAGGTCGGGCTCTTCGACAGTGAGGTCACGGATGGTGCCGGCCGCGATGGCCCGGATCACCGGGTCGATCTCGCCGTGTGCTGTCGCCGAAACGCGCACGAGCTCGCCGGATGCCGCGACGTCGATGCCGTCGACCCCGGGCGCGGAGGCGAGGGTGGCGTGCACGGTTTGCGCGGGCACGTCGGTGACGGTGGCGCGGATGCGCCGGACGCTCGCGATTCGGAGTGAGGACACCGCGCCTTCGGCGACGATGCGTCCTTGGGCGAGCACGGCCACGTCGTCTGCGGCCTGCTGGATCTCGCTGAGCACATGTGAACTCAGCAGCACGGTCTGGCCCGCATCACGAGCCTCGCGCAGCATGGCGAGGAACTCCCGCTGCACGAGCGGATCGAGTCCGCTGGTCGGCTCGTCGAGCACGAGCAGGTCCGGCCGGTGCATGAACGCCTGCACGAGGCCGAGCTTCTGCTTGTTGCCTTTGGAGAGGGTGCGTACCGGCCGGTTCAGGTCGAGCCCGAGCCGTTCGGCGAGCTGCTCGGTCATGCCGGGGGCGACGGGGCCGCTGATCTCGGCGAGGTGGCGAAGCAGGGCACGTCCTTTGACTCGGCCTTCCAGCCGCAACTCGCCGGGGACGTAGCCGATACGGCGACGCAGGGCCGCGCCGCCGTTCCTGGGCGACTCGCCGAGCACGGTCACGTCGCCGGAGGTGGGGCGAATGATGTCCAGCAGCATCCGCAGGGTGGTGGTCTTGCCGGCCCCGTTCGGGCCGATCAGCCCGAACACCGACCCGGACTCGACGGTGAGGTCGAGTTCATGTAGTGCGATGTGCGAGCCGTAGCGCTTGCGCAGCGCACGGGTGTGGATCGCCACGGTCATGGCGGGGTTTCCTTTCGAATCAGGGGGAGGGATCTGGGCGCTCAGCGCACCGGAGGATCCGGATCCTGATTCGGGTCACCGTCGCCCTTGTCGCTGCGTGGACCGGCGGAGCGGGAGAGTGCTTCCTTCGCCGCGGTCAGCAGGCTGTCGTCCTGGAACAGGCCGTGCGTGAACAGCTCCAGTCCCGGCAGCGCCAGCCGCCTGGCGCCCTCGGGGCCGAGCGGGTCCGTACCCAGCACGCGGGCCATCTGCCCCTGCAGCAGAAGGGGGGCGAGGCCGTACGTTGTCAGCAGAAGGGCCGTGGTTTCCGGGTCGGACATCGGCTGGGTCCGCCACTTGTCGTCGACGTCGCGGATCATTTTCCGCGTGTGGTCCAGAAACGCATCGAACACGCGCTGGCCCGCGTCTCCCGGATCGGCCAGTAGTCGGACGAGGTAGCCGAGCCGGCCGCGATAGACGCCAACGCCAGCCAGCACCGCGTCGATGCCCGCAGGGGTGGGGTCATCGATCGCGATGGAGCGGTCCGCCACGAGGGTCGAGACCACATGCTCGTCGCACTCTTCGCGCAGGCCCGCCTTCGATCCGAAATGGTGCAGCACGAGCGCCGGGCTGGCTCCCGCGCGTCGGGCGATCCGCCGGATCGTCGCCCGGTCGAAGCCCTCCTCCGCGAACGCCTCGATCGCGGCGTCCCGGATGCGCGCGCGCATCGTTAGGTCGCGATCATTCTCGGCTGAACCCATGTTCAGTATGCTAACCACACGTTCAGCCCTGTGTCGAGCAGAGCTTCAGGAACGTGCCCAACCTTGTTCGTCCGTGGCCGGTGCGGCTAGACCCGACTGGAGCTGGTGGACGAGTCGCGCCAACAGACCTTTTCCCTCTTGCCGCTCAGGCAGCTTCCGCATCACCGCTCTCACCTGGGGCGCGGGGGTCGTCCGATCGTTGGTGGCGCGGTCGATGATCTGCCCGAACGAGGAACGCCGCCACGGCGGTGCGAACGGGTCTGGGTCCAGCGGCTTCCCGTCAACGGTGACGGCGACAGCGCCGTTCGCGTGCACGTCGAGCACGACAAATGGATGGTCACCGGAACGGACTCGGGTTCCTCATGGCCTCAAGGTGGGCCAGAGCCCTCCCGGACCAGGCCAGGCAGAGACGCGGTGGTGCTCAAGGCATGGCGGTTCCCTTGGCCAAAATCGGACCATACCCCGTTTACTCTTGCTAAGCGGGGTATGGTCCGCTTATGGTGGATGTACTTCCCCGGGAGCGAGCCACACCGGCTCGCCCCACTTGCTCCGCGCGGGCGCCCTCATCCACCGGGTCGACCCGATCGTCTACCAGTTGCGCAGAACGTTCAGTACGCCGGAAGGACCGGCTTCCGAAAGTCAACCCACAAAGGAGAGCAGTCATGAGTGAAGCAACCGACTACCTCGAACCGATCACCCGCGACAATGCGGTCGTCGCGTTCGTGGACAACCAGAACAACCTGATCCTCGGAGTCCAGTCGATCGACACGACGATCCTCAAGCTGAACACCGAAGGGCTCGCCAAGATCGCCGAGATGTACTCACTTCCGGTGGTGCTGACGACGACCGGCGGCGGTGCCGAGGGGGCATGGGGACCGATGCTGAAGCCGGTCACCGACACCTTCCCGGATGCACCCATCTTCAACCGCAGGCACCTGAACGCCATGGACGACCCCGGCTTCGCCGAGGCCATCCGAGCGACCGGTCGGCGCAAGATCATCCTCAGCGGGATCGCGACCGACTTCTGCCTGACCTTCCCCTCGCTCTCCCTGCTGCGGGAGGGCTTCCAGGTGTACATCGCCGTCGACGCCTCCGGCTCGTGGACGAAGCAGATCGAGGACGCCGCACTGCGTCGCCTCGTGCAGGCCGGAGCCACGCCCGTGACCGTGCAGCAGATTCTCGGAGAGCTGCACGCCACCGACTCAGCGAAGGACCTGGAGGCAGCCGAGGCCAACGCCCCCGAGGTCGGCAAGTGGCTGGTCCGCTACTCCGGGACCCCTGCCATCGTGTCGATGGCGATGTTCGGCTGAGCCGGCCCGCCCCAGGGACCCCGGCACCGAGCGGCAAGGTCACTCACCCAGCAGCTTGGTCGACCATCGGCGAGGACGGCGGGATCGTCGCGGCCTGCACGGCAGCGACGGTCTCGCCGTCTGGCTCCGAACACGCCAGGTTCAGCATTTCTGAGGAAGAGCATGAAAAGGAAGAAGATCGGCTTTCTGACCTTCGGTCACCACCGGAACGTCCCCGGTTCCCATGTGCGGGATGCGCGTGAGGCACTTGTCAGTACCGTCGAGTTGGCCATGGCCGCGGAGGACATCGGCCTCGACGGCGCCTGGCTGCGGGTGCATCACTTCGGGAGGTCTCTGCCGACGCCCATTCCCACGCTGGCGACGATCGGCGCGAAGACGAAGCGAATGGAGTTGGGGACCGGGGTGATCGACATGCGGTTTGAAAACCCGCTGCACCTCGCTGAGGAGGCCGGGATCACCGACTTACTGACCGATGGTCGGTTGCAGCTCGGTATCGGGCGAGGCACCCCTCCCGCTGCGGTGGACGCGCTCGAGTTGTTCGGAGCTCGCCCGCAACGTGATCCTTCCTCCCCGGAAGACGCCCGACAGCGCACAGACCTCTTCCGCCGAGCGATCGCGGGACAACCGATCGCCCACTCCACGTCAACCGCAGCCGCGCCCGACATGCGGATCGAACCCCGATCACCCGGCCTCGCCAACCGCATCTGGTGGGGCGCCGCCAGCCCGCCGACCAGCCCGTGGGCCGGGGAGCAGGGGATGAACATCGTCAGCTCCGCGATCATGCTCGCTGACGACGGCCGCCCATTCCACATCCAGCAGGCCGATCAGTTCCGCACTTATCGAACTGCCTACGCGGCGAGCGGCCTCACGACCGGTGGCAACATCGCGGTTCTCCGCAGCGTCTTCCCGATCACCACGTCCGAGGACCGGCGGTACTTCGGCGAAGGCGGTACCGGGCGCGACGGCACCGGCCTCATCGAAGGCAAAGCCGCGCGCACTGGTCCCGACTACGCCGGCGCGCCGGAACGGCTGGTGGAGGAACTGGCGCAGGACGAAGCCTTGGCAGACGCCGACTACGTTCTCTTCGCCCTCCCCAACCAACTCGGCGTCGACTACAACACGCACCTCATGACCAACCTTCACGCGATCGCGAAGAGCAGCGGATGGAAGTGAACGAGGTCTCCGCACCCTCTGACCTGGCAGTGATCGGGCCAGAGGAGTTCAAGCGGGCATTCCGCTACCACCCGGCGGGAGTCGCAGTCATCACTGCCGATGCCGGAGACGGACCGGCCGGGCTGACCGCGACGTCCGTCTCCTCGCTCAGCGCAGAGCCGCCGATTCTGTCCTTCTCCATCTCGAATCTGTCCTCCAGCGCCCCGACAATCTTGAAGGCGGAGACCCTTGTCGTCCACCTTCTGCGTACAGATCAGCTCGAGATTGCGAAGCTCTTCGCGACGAGTGGTGTCGACCGATTCGCGGATCGATCCATCTGGGACCGCCTCGCCACCGGCGAGCCGTACCTCTCAGGGTCGTCACAGTGGATTCGCGGCCGCGTTCTCAACCGCATCGCCGCCGGACAATCGACCCTGGTCTTGGTGGAAGCGCGCGAAGCGTTCCTCTCGCCCACTGACGCCGCTCCGCTCGTCTACCACGACCGCACGTGGCACCACATCGGCGAGCACTCTCGCCTCCCGGAAACGGATCAGCGATGAACGCCGCATCAGCGGGGGAACGCCCTGCAGTCCGTCGCGGCCGAGTGTTGCTGCTATTGGGTGCACTCATCGCGATCGGGCCGCTCACCACCGACATGTATCTACCGGCATTGCCCGCAATGACCGACGAGTTGCGCACGAACGCCTCGGGCATCCAGTTCACCCTCACGGGTACGTTGATCGGGCTCGCCGGAGGACAGGTGTTCGTGGGCCCGCTGTCGGACGCGATCGGTCGCCGCAAGCCGCTCCTGGCGGGAATCGTCCTGCACGTCCTCGCGTCCCTGGCGTGTGTGTTCGCCCCCGGCCTTGGCACCCTCTACATCCTGCGAGTGCTCCAAGGAATCGGCAGCGCGACATTCACGGTGATCGCGATGGCCGTCGTCCGCGACCTGTTCGAGGGGCGCGCCACTGCGACGGCTCTGTCGCGACTGATGCTCGTCATCGGTGTGGCGCCGATCCTCGCTCCCCTCCTCGGCAGCGTCGTTCTGCAATGGTCTTCCTGGCGGGGGGTGTTCGCAGTTCTCGCCGGTTCGAGCCTCGTGATCGGGGTCGTGGCCGCCATCGCTCTTCCGGAGACACTTCCTGTTGGCCGGCGGCAACGTGGCGGCCTCGTCGGCACCATACGCGACTACGGGCGACTGCTCCGAGACGGCAGATTCATCGGATTGATCCTGCTGGCCGGATTCGCCATGTCCGTCATCTTCGCCTTCGTCGCCGGCTCCCCGTTCGCGCTGCAAGGTCAGTTTGGGCTGAACGAACAGGAGTTCGGACTCGTGTTCGGTGCGGGCGCCCTGTTCAACATCATTGGGACGCAACTCAACGTGGTCGCGCTCGCGCGGCGCCCGCCCGCGCAGGTGCTGGTTGTCGGACTGCTCGCGGCGACAGTGACCGCACTGGTCCTGTTGATCTGCGCGGTCACCGACTTCGGCGGACTGTGGGGAATTCTGCTGCCGCTGTGGGCCACGTTGCTCGCTGTCGCTTCGTGGCCCCGAACGCTCCAGCGTTGGCGATGTCGCGACACGGTGAGATCGCCGGAACTGCCGCAGCTCTGCTCGGTGCCCTCCAGTTCGGCGTCGGCGCGGTCGCGGCGCCTACGGTCGGGGTGATCGGAACCGGTGCCGTTGCTGTGGCCGCAGTGATCGCCGCGAGTATGGTTCTCGCCGTACTCGTCCTTCTTGTCGTCGTGCGTCCGCGCAGCCTCAGCGGCACCGGCACTACTGACGACCCACGGTCTATGCGAGACGAGGCCCCAGGCTCGTCACCCCACAGCGTCGATCCCGTCCTGACCCCCGATGTCGACCGACTAGCATGGTCGGCGGGGCGTGCAGAGCCCAGCTTGTCGCGAAGATGCAAAGGGGCGCGAAAGCTAGGGTCATGCGGGAGGAAGTTGCCATGAATCAGCGACGTCGTGAGTTCCCTCAGGCACGCAGGGGCAACTTCTCGCGTCGCCGGGCAGCGGCATCAGCACCCATACCCGTGGCCATGCCGACGCCGCACATCACACGGTATGTCGTGGATGGCTTCGCCCGACCGGCCCCCGACGGTGTCGGCGTGGACGAGGCCCTCGCGTACGCCGACAGCGCGGCGGATCGCATGGCCTTGTTCTTCTACCCGGCTCCCGGACCCGAGACCATTCGCGAGTTCTCGCAGGCGTGGCAACTGCATCCGCTGCTGGTCGAAGACCTCTTGCACGCGAATCAGCGACCCGTTGTGGATGCATACGTGCCCGTGCGGAACGGGCTTGCAACCGACCGGGAGCAGATCGAGCGACAGGTGTTCGGAGGTGATCCCGCCGTCGCCGAGCGCATCTACCGGCTCAGCCAGGAAGCGATCGACGTGAGCCACGCGACCTCGTCGATGGTCAAAGTGCTGAGCGCGCTGCGTGCGGGCTTCGGCAAGTACGACATTCCCGATGAACTACGCGCATACCTGCAGGACGTCGCCGACCACCTCACCCGCATCGCGTCGCAGGTTTCAGAACTGCGCGAGGCGCTCACGCAGATACTCACCGTCAACGGCACCCTCGTCGCGCAGCGCCAGAACGAGGATATGAAGAAGATCTCGGGATGGGCGGCGATCCTGTTCGCACCGACCCTCATCGCCGCCGTCTACGGCATGAACTTCGACGTCATGCCCGAGCTGCACTGGCTCGTCGGGTACCCGATGGCAGTCGCGCTCATGGTCGCTTTCGCGGGACTGCTCTACTGGATCTTCAAACGCTCGAAGTGGATGTGACCCAGGCTATTGCTGACCTTGCCGAAGCGAGGCTCCCGGGATTCGGTCGCTGCATTAGCGTGGAAGAGGCGGTTGGTGACCCCGCATCTCGGCATGTCAGTAGCGCGAGCGCAGCCCTAACTCTCCGCGCCGAGCTGGCGCAGCAGACCGCGGTTGTCAGTCCGGACGAACTCCTCGACGAGCTGCCCCTCGTCGTTGAGGCGGAAGATGTTCATCAGGTCCATGGTGACGCGAACTCCAGTGGGCTGCACCAGGCCGATTGGCGAGTGAGTGAAACGGGCGCACGAAGGCGCCTTCTATCCATGTCTGACAAGCGATGTACTCGCCCTCGGCGATGATGGTGCCCCGACGGGTTGCGCGGTCATCAAGAAGCGGCTCTCAGCGACGCGAAGTATTCGGACAGTCCCGCATACTCGGCCTCGAAACCGTCGGGACCGGTTCAGAGCACGCGCGCATCCCCGGCCGATCTACGCGTATCACCCGGACGCTTGGGCGGCGCGCCGGCGGCTCATGGCTCGGTACTGGCTCGGGGTCATCCCCAGTGCGCAGAAGGCTCGCCATCCGCTCGGTCCGCAACATCGTCAGATACGCGATGGGCGTCTTCCCAAACGCTTCCACGAACACGCGGCCAACCTTCGACTTGGACAGATGCACCGCGTTGTCGCCGACTCAACGTGCGACGAACTGGCCGCGAAGTCTTGGGCGTGAAGCCGGTCTTGCAGGAACCCAACGTGCTGCCGGAACACCCGATCCGCTCCGGACAACCATCACCTTCACGCAGTCATACGCGACGGAACCGACCGGACGATGCATCGTCAGGTTTCGCGCGAGAAGCGGTGAATACGTTGTTGTCGGTGCAACGAAGCAACCTGACGCCGCGATGACGTACTCACCTGAGTTCTCGGCGAAGGCGGGTAGAAGGCTCCACGGGCTGCGGGCGATTCAGTCCTGCCGGGGGCCGCGCGCTTGCGGACCCTGTGGCGAACGCAGGTACTGGATCGGTGCCCGAGCCCTGTCCCCTCACGCCGCCCCGACGAGCTCCTGTCGCAGCACGGGCAGTACCTCACTGCCAACGAGGTCGATGACCTCGTGGATCTTGGACTCTGGGATGCCGCCATAGTCGAAGCCGAACAGCACGCGGCGAAGGGGTCCGAAGTGGTCTGGGAAGGTCAGCACCTTCTCGATGACCTGGGCCGGGCTGCCGACGGTGAGGCCGGTCTGTGCGACTTCTTCTTCGAGCGTGAGGCCCGATCGGGCGTGGATGGGGTGCGCGTTGAAGTACGGGCGGTACTCGTTGATGGCGTCCTGGGAGTTGGGGCGCACCCAGACTCCGCCGCCGGCGCCGACGATGCCGTCCTCGGGGCGGCCGTGGCCGTGGGCGGCGAACCGCTCCCGGTAGAGGGCGACGGAGCGGGCGTAGTGCTCCATCGGCGCGAAGTTGTTGTTGACGAAGAAGCCATCGGCGTACCTGGCTGCCTGCTCCGCGATCTCGGGGCTGCTGATGGAGCCGTGCCAGATGAACGGCGGCACGCCATCGAGGGGCCGCGGGACCGAGGTGAACTGCCTCAGCGGAGTGCGGTAGCGGCCCGACCAGTCGAGGTCCTCTTCACGCCAGAGCCTGCGCAGCAGCTCGTAGTGCTCGAACGTGAGCCCCAGGCTGTCCTGGTAGTCGTAGCCGAACCACGGGTACACCATCGGGGTGTTTCCGCGACCGAGCATCAGATCGACGCGGCCGTCCGAGAGGTGCTGCAGCGTCGCGAAGTCCTCGGCGATCTTCACCGGATCGTTGGTGGTGATGAGGGTTGTGCCGGTCGACAGGGTGATCCGATTCGTTCGCGCGGCGATGTAGGCGAGCAGCGTGGAGTCGGCGCTGGAGATGTACGGGGGGTTGTGATGCTCGCCCATCGCGAACACGTCGAAGCCGGCCTCCTCGGCGTGCACGGCGATGCGGGTGAGCGCGTGGATGCGCTCGTGCTCGGAGACGAGTTCACCGCTGACCGGGTCCCGTGTGACGTCCCCGATGCTCAGGGTTCCGAATTCCATGGCTGGGCCTCCGTCGATCAGGCGAGCGCGACCGTGCGGGCGATCGCGACGAACAGCGGGGCTGCGACCAGCAACCCGACGAAGGGCAGTCCGGAGAACTCGCGGCGGCGGATATGAACGCCGGCGGCCCCGATCATGAGTGCCGCGAGGGCGTAGCCGGCGACCGGGGTGAGCACCGGCAGGATGTCCAGCGCCCAGGGCAGCACGAGCCCGAGTGCTCCGGCCACTTCGGCGAGCCCGATGAGCTTGATCGCCGACTGGCTGAAGTCATTCGCCCAGCCCATGTTCGGGTTCTCGAGAATCTTCTCCTTGGACCGGACGAGCTTGCTTGCTCCGGCGCCGCCGAGCATGAGGGCGACGAGCCCCGTGACGATCCATACAGCGATGTCCACTGCCTGTTCCTCTACTTCTTGTTTCTGTGCGTACGTGGGTTGCTGGGCGTGATCTGAGCGAGCGGGAGGCTCAGAAGCCGATGACCTGACGGATCAGGACGAGGTGAGTGCGGCCGGGCATGTCTCCGTAGATCTCCAGCGTCTTGTTGAGGTGGCTGTTCTGTCCGTATGCCTCTTGAGCCCGCACGTTCTCCAACGCCAGGCTGTGCTCGCGCACGCGCCGGCGCGCGGTTTCCAGATCGGACACGACCTTCTGCAGCCCGGCGACGAGCACGACGTGCTCCGCGCCCCAGGCGATCGTCGCGAACTGGCTGCCGGAGGCGGAGCCGATCAGCAACTCGCCGTCCTGGGTGATGCCGTGCACGCTGCCGAGGGCGTAGTCCGGGGCGGCCGCGATCTCCTTCATCTGACGGCTGGCGTAGTTCTGCACCGTCATCTGGAGGCGGACCGAGTCGTACGGCCCGTCGGGTGCATCGACCTCGGCGGAGATGCCGGTCTCGTCCAGGGTGATCGAGGTGTTCTTCCAGACCCTGGCACCGTGCGGGATGCGAGCCAGCACAGCCTTCCGTGCGGTCGCCAGGTCGTCCACCACCTCTACGCTGAAACCGTGCGACTCCAGCGCGGCCACCGTCGTGGCGACGGTCGCGTCGTCGGGCAGAACATCAAACTGGGACATGGGCACTCTCGTTCCTCGAAGTTAAGCGGACTGTACCCCGCTTCTATGTGGAACGTTACCCCGGTTATGCTCGGGGTGCAAGTCATCGGTTCTCAGCGACATACAGGAGGCGCCCATGAGCACTGAACGGGCAGACGCGGCACGGAACCGGGCGGTGCTGATCGCCACGGCGCGAGAGATGCTCGCCGAGCTGGGCGCCGACAAGATCACGATGGATGCCCTTGCCGAGCGATCCGGGCTCGGGAAAGGGACGGTGTTCCGGCGGTTCGGGACCCGGGCCGGAATCTTCATGGCGCTGCTGGACGCGGGAGAGCGAGCGTTCCAGAAGAGCGTGCTCGCCGGCCCCCCGCCGCTCGGACCCGGCGCCGAGCCGCTGGACCGACTCATCGCGTTCGGGCAGGCACGCCTGCGGTTCCTCGCGGAGAACCGCGAGATCGCGCGTGCAGCACTGGACGGACGCACACCTGTTCCCTTCGGCCCGCCGGCGATGATGACTCAAAGGCACCTTCGGATGCTGCTGCGGAAGCTGGGCATCGATGCCGGAGACGTGGACATCCTCGCGATGCAACTCACCGCGGCTCTGGACGTGCCGCTGCTGCTCTACACCGCGCCCGAGGATGGCGACCATCCCGACGAGGCGTTCGAGGACCGACTCGCCCGCGGCTGGGAAGACCTCGTCAATCGTCTGGCCCACTAGTTTCAGCGGCCCGTGCGCCAGCGTCACTATCGAGCCGCACCAACCCCGTCGATCAGAAAGTGAGCACAAGACCATGACCGTCAACAAGCCCGTGTCGAGGCTGTCACAGGCGGTGATCGGCGCGGCTCTCGTAGCTACCGGTGTCGGCCCGATCCTGGCCGACTTCATCGTTCCCCGCAGCGCCAACCAACACCTACGCAACCCGAGGTGGCCGCCGCACGCAAGGTTCCACGACGCACAGTACGTCGTGATCGGCATGCTGAGCAGCGTGCATGGACTACGAGTTCTGTTGCGCCGCGGGGACGCTCGACGAAGCCGGTTCTACACAGCCGCAGCGATTGCGGCCGTGCCATGGCTGGGGATGCTCGGAGCACAGCTATTCCCGGGCACTGCCCTGTCGGACCCTGAGTTCGAGGGCACCGAACCCAAGGTGCTGGGGATGCATCCGCAATTGGCCATCGCGCTGCCCCTCCTGGGCGGGATCTCGGGCGCAGTCATGGCCGAGCGCCTCCGTTCTTGCGCGCTTTGACGAACGACTTGCCGGTGGCCGGACAGACCTCCTCAGTCGACGGCCTCATTGACCCCGGGGTCCCGACGAGAGGCTCCCGCTTCCAGGTATGGCCAGCGTGAACCTGTATCGAACATCTCCGCGGCCGAGGCGCTCGAGCGCCGAGTTCACCTGATCGAGTGGAAGAACCTCCACGTCGGCGGTAATGCCGTGCTCGGCGCAGAAGTCGAGCATCTGGCGCGTCCCCGGAATCCCGCCGCTGCCCGCCGAAGCGAGGCTCTTTCTCCCGATGAGAAGCGCGAGCGGGTCGAACTGCGGCTGACCGCTCATCCCCACAAGGCAGAGTGTCCCATCGAGTCGGAGGGCATTGAGATACGGATCGAGGTCGTGCGCGCCGGAGGCCGTATCGAGGATGAAGTCATACCGGCCCCGCTCCCCGGCCATCTCATCCGAGTTCGTGCTGATGACCGCACGAGAGGCCCCAAGGCGCGTCGCTTCACGGGATTTCTCCGCACTCGTCGTGAAGACGGTCACCTCGGCTCCGAGCGCCGCGGCGAACTTCACAGCCAGGTGCCCAAGTCCACCGAGTCCAACGATGCCGACTGCCATGCCCGGGCCGACGTTCCAGCGCCGGAGCGGCTCCCACACCGTGATACCAGCGCACATCAACGGCGCCACCCCAGCCGGGTCAAGATCCTCCGGCACGGAATACGCGAACCGCTCGCTCACGATGTACTCGGTCGAGTATCCGCCGAGCGTCGTGCTGTGATCGTGACGATCCGAACCGCCATAGGTGAGGGTGGGGAACTCGCGACAGTAGTTCTCCTGCCCGGCCACGCACATATCGCAGACGCCGCAGCT
>JBDIAG010000029.1:0-13977 GCA_039812305.1 Actinomycetales bacterium
GGAGTAGTCGGCGCCGGCGAAGACGAACGCACCGACGGAGAGGAAGACGACGGCGAGGGCGATCGACAGAGGGCCGTACAGCGTGGCGATCGTGGCCTGGCCGTAGACCGCCAGCAGGATGGTCAAGCCGGCGATGACGAGGATCACCACGATCTTGACCGGGACGGACGCCGCCATTCCCATCCGTTCGGCCAGCGCGAAGCCGACCAGCGAGGCGGCCGACCAGCCGATGGCCAGATAGCAGACCGAGACGAACCAGCCGTTGATGGCGATCGCCACCCGGTTGCCGCGCACTCCGTACATCGCGCGCATCACGACCTGGCTGGGCGTTCCCGATCTCGGGCCGGTGACCGCGACGATGCCGGTCGCGAAGGAGAACAGACCGCCGATCACCGTGACGGCGACCGCCTGCCAGATCGACAGCCCGAAGGAGGTGACCAGGACGGCGCCGCTGATGATCGCCAAGTAGCTGCTGACGCTCGGAGTCGCCCACAGCGAGAACAACTCTCGCGGCTTACCGTGCCGCTCGCCGTGCGGGATGTAGTCGACGCCGTGGGTCTCGATGTGTCCGGCGCGGTCGCTGTCGACCGCTGCCTGGATGTTGTCGGGGGTGGTGCTGTGATCGGTCATGTCGACTCCGGACGGTGGCGTGAGGAGGGGACCCACTCCTCGGTGTGGGCGGCACAGTATTGCGGCAAATCGATTTGCATAACCCCCCGCGAGGAATACACTGCGGGCGTGGTGGCGCGTTCTCACCGGCCGACGATCCACGATGTCGCGCGCCGTGCCGGGGTGTCGGCGACAACGGTCTCGCACGCGTACTCCGGCAATCGCAAGGTCGCCCCGGAGACCCGCCGGCTGGTGCGCGAGGCCGCGGCCGCCCTCGGCTATCGTCCCGACCCGCTCGCTCAGGGGTTGCGACAGAACCGGCTCGGCGTCATCGCGGTCATCTCCCGGCTGTTGGAGGACCGGATCGACCTGGTCGCCGACGTCGACTACTACCAGCGCCTGGCCGGCGCCGCCGCGGTGACGGCGATGGGCCAGGGATACGGAGTGATGCTGGTCGGCGATCCGAATCGTCCCGGAGCCCCGGGCGCGGCGCTCGGTTGCGACGGCGTCATCGTCACCGAACCCGAGCAGGACGACGATCTCGTCGCGATGCTGACCGAGGCCGGAATGCCGGTCGTCACGGTGGGGGAGGTGCCGGGGGTCGCCCGCGACCCGCGACTGGTCATCGGGATCGACGCCGCGCGGCTCACGCGGCTCGTCCTGGAGCACCTCGCGCAGGCGGGGTCACGCCGGATCGCGCTGGTCTGCGGCTCCGACCGCAACGAGTGGTGTCTGACGTCGGTGAGCGCCTACCGGGAGTGGGTGGCGGGCCATGGTCAGCGCGCCTGGGAGCTGGTGGTCTCCCAGGACCACGGTGTCGCGGGTGGGCGAGCCGCCGTCGAGGCGTTCCTGGCCGTTGCCCGCCGGGACGGCGTCGACCCGCCGGACGGCTACTACTGCGTGACCGCGGCGCAGGCTCTCGGAGTGTGTGAGCGGTTGCGCGAGTTGGGCTTGCGCGTGCCCGATGACGTGCGGGTGGTGGCCGGGTCCGATTCGGAACGGTGCCGCACAGCGATGGTGCCGGTCACGGCCGTCGACCTCGAACCGGAGGTGCTGGCGCGTCGGGCGATGGCGACCATGCTCGCCCTGCAGCGGTCCGAGGAGCCGCCCGGTCATCCGGACCGGGTGGGACGACTCATCGTCCGGGCATCGACCTCTCCGTCCACGAGAGCGGTCGGGGTGTCGCGGCACACCCTGGGAACCGGGACCTGACGGCGTGTCACGCCCCCTCGATCGAACGGCCCGCCCGGAGGGTCCGCCCCGGCACGAGTCAGGGTGACACACCTGCTCAACCGGGGGTTTCCCCCATGAGCCCGCGCATCGGGAACGGATAGTTTCGTCCGTGGTCACCTCGATTCGGGTTCACCTCTCGATCGATCCATCAGGCAAGCGCCGCGGGCGAACCCGGGAGTACGGAGATTTTCACGTGAGGAAGAGCGAGTCTCTCTATTTCCGGTACGCCTTCCGCGACCTCGCCAGGAACAAGGGTGTCAATGCCGCACTCCTGGTGATTCTCGTCCTCAGCGCCTTTCTGATGGCCACTGGTTCCATGGTGATGGAGCGGCTGGTGGGATCGGTCGACCAGCTCTTCGACGAGGCGAAGCCCCCGCACTTCCTACAGATGCACAAGGGCGAGTACGACCCGGCTGCACTCGAAGGGTTCGCGGCGGAGAATTCCGACATCGACGCCTGGCTGGTCGAGGACATGCTGGGCTTCGACAGCGCCGCGATCGCCTGGCAGCGACCGGCGAGTGGGGAGTCCGGCGATCTCTCGGAGAGTCTGATCGACAATCTCTTCGTCACTCAGAATCGGGAATTCGACTTCCTCGTCGACGGCTCCGGAGGAATCCCGCAGCCCAGGGCGGGAGAGGTCTACGTACCGGTGGCGTACGAGCAGAAGTTCGGTCTCCAGATCGGCGACGAACTGGGGATCAGAACGGATTCCGGGATTCACGAACTGCGCGTGCGGGGCTTCGTCAAGGACGCGCAGATGGCCTCGTCGCTGTCGTCAGCCACGCGTTTCCTGGTGGCCGATTCCGACTTCGACGCATTGGGGCGGGCCGGCGGAGGAGCTCCAGAGATGATCGTGGAGTACCGCCTGGCCGATCCCGCCTCGGCATCGGAGTTCCAGCGTGCCTACGAGGCCGACGAGGCGCTGCCGAAGAACGGTCAGGCGGTGACGTTCCAGATGATCCGAATGATCAATGCCTTCAGCGATGGTCTGGTGGCGATCGCACTGGTCTTCGTGAGTCTCCTCCTGATCGCGATCGCCCTGCTCAATCTGCGGTTCGTGATTCGGGGGACCCTGGAGGACGAGGTCCTCGAGATCGGCGCATTGAAGGCCATCGGCATTCCCAGTAGGCAGATCGCCGGACTGTACCTGGCGAAGTACGCGGTGATGGCGTTCATCTCATGTCTCGTCGGTGGTGTTCTCGCGGTCCTGGCCACCGGGCTGCTGACCCGCGGCATCCAGGTGAACTACGCGACGGCGCCGGTGGGGCCGGCGACCTTCCTGATCCCGCTGCTTGCTCTCACGCTCGACTACGTCATCGTGGTCGTCGTCTGCCGTGGCGTGCTCGGCAAGGTGAAGAGGGTCGAGGTCGTCAATGCCATGGTCCACGGCAGCCTGCTGGACGAGCGCCAGACCGCACGTCGGGCCGCCCGGCAGACCCGCCGAGTCCGACGGTCGAGCCTGGCGTCGTATCGGGGCCGGCACGTGAGCCGGCGGCTCGCTCTGCTCGAACTGCGAGCCGACGCCGGGCAATGGGTGCTGATTCCCATCGTCTTCTTCCTCGCCACGCTCCTCCTGACCCTTCCGGCCAACCTGCTCAGCACGTTCGAGAGTCCACGTTTCGGTACCTACATGGGGGCTCCCCAGAGCGATCTGCGCGCGGATCTGCAGTTCGCCGAGGACGTCGACACCGTCCGCGAGGATCTGCTCTCGGCCTGGCGCGCCGAGGACCGGCTGAGCGACGTGCGCGCGTTCGCCAACGTCCTCTACGAGGCTCGCGGCGGCGAAGGATGGGAGAACCTGCGGGTCGAGGTGGGGGACTACTCCGGTGACACGGTGGAGTTCCTGCGGGGCGGTCCACCCGAGCCCGGGCAGATCGCGCTGTCCGTCCTGAACGCGAGCAGGTATGGACTCGAACCGGGGGACACGCTCACGATTCGCCGGGATGGTGAGATGAGCCGGACGGTCGTCAGCGGCATCTATCAGGACGTCACCAGCGGTGGTTACACCGCGAAATTGCACGGCCGGATCGCCACCGGAGCCAACGGGTACGTGATCTATGCGAATGCCGTCGAAGGGACGGATCCGGAGGCCGTCGCGGCCGAGTACGGCGAGCGTTTCTCCTCCGCCACGGTCATCCCGATGCGAGAGTATCTCCGGCAGACCCTGTCGTACGTGACCGGAGCCTTCAAGGGCGCCGCGATCGCGTCCCTCGTCGTGGGAGTGTCGGTCGCAGCGCTCATCACGATTCTCTTCGTCCAGCTGCGGCTGACCCGCGAACGGCAGCGAATGGGTGTCCTGTCGGCCATCGGCTTCTCGGTACGCGAGATCATCGCCCAATTGAGACTCAAGACCCTGGTCACGGTCACTGCCGGAACCGTACTCGGTCTCGTGGTCGCGGCGACGGCCGGAGAATTCCTCGTCGGCCTCCTCATCGCGGCCTCGGGTCTCGGAATCGCGCAACTCAGCTTCATCCCCAACGTGCCACTCGTCTACGTGGCCTATCCCTCGATTCTCATCGCCGCCGGATACCTCGCTGTCACCGCTCTCACCGCGCGGCTGCGCGGAGCCGACACGAGCTTATGGCTGAAAGCAGTTTAGGGCCCGCCAGCAAATGAACACTGCGTGTCGCTTCCCGGGCGGGCGCCTGGCGGCGTTGTCGGCCACGCCCACGTAGCTCCGCTACGAGGGCGGACCTCCGCCTTGCCAGCCATCCCGCCCGGAAACCGACACCACAGCGCTAATTTCCCGTCGCACCCTGAGGAGACCGCATGTCATCCGATATCCAAATCACGCTCGAGACCACGAGCCTGACCAAGACGTACCATTCCACCGAACCCGCGACCCAGGTCCTGCAGGGAATCGACCTGAGCGTCGGGAAGGGCGAGTTCCTGGTGGTGATGGGGGCGTCCGGCTCCGGGAAATCCACACTGCTCTACACGATCAGTGGGATGGACCGTCCGACCACTGGAAAGGTCGTTCTCGAAGGACGCGACCTGACGCTCTTGGACGATGCCGAGATGAGCCTCGCCCGGCTGACGACGATGGGATTCATCTTTCAGCAGGCGCATTTCCTGAAGAGCCTCACCATTCGCGAGAACATCCTGCTGCCGGCGTTCAAGGCCGCGCCCAAGCGCAAGGAGGCGGCGATCGCTCGGGTGGACGTCCTGATGGAGCGATTCGGCATCGCGCACGTCAAGCACCACGGAACCACCCAGGTGTCCGGAGGCCAGCTGCAGCGGGCCTCGATCTGCCGCGCCCTGGCGTGCGAGCCGTCCGTCCTCTTCGCCGACGAGCCGACCGGCGCCCTCAACAGCAGCATGACGATCGACGTCATGGACGCGCTCACCGACGTTCACCGCGACGGAACGACGCTCGTCATGGTGACCCACGACCCGGCCTGCGCCGCCCGGGCCGACCGCGTCGTCTATCTCCGGGACGGTCTGCTGGTCGACTCCCGGGAGCTCGGGCAGTGGAGTGCCGAGCGGGCGACCGAGCGTGAGGACGATCTGCTCGCCTGGCTGCGCGGACTGGGCTTCTGACCGGACCCGCCGGCGACGAGACGGCGTGTTCCTCACGTGGCGACGGATACCTGCTGGGCGGATCGGAAGGAACCGCTCTCGCTGACCTCGGCGCCTCCCGCATACTTGCTGGGACGTCCCGATTGACCGGAAGGTACTCATGTCCTGGAACATCTCTCTCTCCGTGCTGCCGGACACCGCTCTCACATCGCTGGCCCCGGAGGGCGAGGCGCTCTCCTTCGGCGAAGCCACCGAGAGATTCGCGCTGGTCGGTGCGCAGCTGGGCGATCGGGTGGTGCTCATCGATCCTTTCTACGGAACGGCCGCGCAAGTGGCCGCGCAGCACGTGGGCGCGCAGCTGTACACGGTGAGCCTCGGTGGCACCGCGAGCACCTATGCCATCGAGGCACACGGTCCCGTCTCCCGGCTGCGGGTGGTGAGCGAGGGCGAGATCGCGGAGGACCAGGGCGAGCCCCTGCCCGCCGAGTCGGCACTGGCCGGCCACGACTTCGACGAGGAGGACGCCCATCTGGCGGTCTTCGAGGCGTTGGCGGGTGCGCCCTTCGCCACGCTGGAGGAGGCGGAGTTCCACCAGCTGCCGTTCTCGTAGCCGCGGACTGCTCACTCGCCTAGGCGTTCATGTAGGCGAGGACGGCCAGCACGCGGCGGTGTCCGCTGTCGGTGTGTGGCAGCGCGAGCTTGCGGAAGATGTTGCCCGTGTGCTTCGTGACGGCACGCTCGGTCACGACGAGCCTGCGGGCGATCGCGGGATTGTCCAGCCCCTGCGCCATCAGCTCCAGTACCTCCCGCTCACGTGGGGTCAGGGTGTCGAGCGGTCCGCGCCGGCGTCCCATCAGCTGCGACACGACGTCCGGATCCAGCGCCGTCCCGCCCGCGGCCACTCGCTCCAGGGCGTCGAGGAACTCCTCGACGCGGCCGATCCGGTCCTTGAGGAGGTACCCCGTTCCCTGGGCGCCGGCGGCCAGGAGCTCCCGGGCGAATGCCTGCTCGACGTACTGCGACAGCACCAGGATCGGTAGATCGGGTAGGTGCGTACGGGCGTCGATCGCAGCCCGGAGGCCTTCGTCCGAGTACGAGGGCGGCATCCGGACGTCGATGACGGCGACGTCCGGACGGTGCCGCACGATGGTGGGGACGATCTCCGGTCCGTTGACCGCGGTGGCGACGACCTCGTGGCCGGCACTCTCGGTGAGCATCACCAGCCCTTCCCGCAGAAGGGCGTTGTCCTCCGCGATCACGATCCGCACGGCATCCTCGCTTCGATGGTGGTTCCGTGGCCGACCGGGCTGTCCACAGTCAGGCGGCCGTCCAGGGCAGCGATCCGGCGCCGGATCCCGGTCAGGCCGCTGCCGCGACTCTCGTCGGCACCTCCGCAGCCGTTGTCCTTGACGACGATCAGCAACTGGCCGGCCGGCTCCTCGGCGATGCGTACCGTCGCCCGGGTGGGGTTGGCGTGTTTGGTGGCGTTGGTGAGGGCCTCGGCGACGACGAAGTAGGCCGCGGCCTCCAGCGGGGCGGGCAGCCGTCGCAGAGAGGACGCGACGTCCACCGCGACCGGAAAGCCCTGTGCCGTCGCCAGTGCGTCGATCGCGCCACTCAGGCCCCGATCGCTGAGGATCGGTGGGTAGATGCCGCGAACGATCGCGCGCAGATCGGCCAGCACATCCTCGATCGCCGTGCGTGCGTCCTGAATGAGTGGTTGCGCACGGTCAGGGTCGCTCGACAGGGCGCGATCGGCCAACCCGAGGCGGACGGAGATGCTCACCAGATGTGCCTGCACTCCGTCGTGCAGATCGCGCTCGATGCGGCGCAGTTCGGCACCGTGTGACTCCAGCGCCTCGGCCCGGGTCTGCGTCAGGCGCAGCACCTCCTCCGACAGTGCGGCCCCAGTGGTCGGTCTGAGCAACGCGCGACTCGACCGGCCCCACCAGAGGCTGAGACCGGGGACGGCGAACAGCAGGAGTGCCGCATACAACGATGCCTGGAGGAAAGGCAGGGTGAGTGCTTGCGCCCAGTTCGACACCGGCACGAGCAGTGCGGTGAAGGTGCCTGCCGGAAACAGGCTCCAGTACGCCGGCATCGTCAGGCTCACGAGCACCGCCGGCCACAACGCGACCACGATGAGCGTGCTGCAGGTCCAGCCGACCCCGTGCAGGACCAGCCAGCAAAGATCGCGCCACGTGGCCGGATCCGTCAGGACGGACCACGCCGCACCGCGATGGCTCTCTGGCGCCGGCCGGTAGGGCCGGGGGAGCGGGTCGCCGGCCTCGGACCGGCGAGCGCGCTCACGACCGGCGATCGCCCGCACCGGTCGCATGGCGTCCGGAACGAGCGGGACCAGAACCAGAAGCAGCGGCACCAGGGCAAGGCAACCCAGCGCGGGCAGAGAGGTCTGCAACCCGGCCAGCATGGCCATGGTCGCGTCGCGGGCCCGCCTGATTCTTGACGTCATAACGGGTCCATCCTGCCGGTCGGTGCCGACCTGGCCCAGGCGGTACGCCACCCGATCGATGGTGTAGTGCGCTACACCACGACATGGTGGCGCCGCCGACTGTGCTGAGCAGCATTCCTTTCTACCGTCGAAGGCATGGAGAACGCGATCTCCGGTACGAGGCCGGGAGGGCGTCCATGAAAGGAATCGAGATGACCGTGAAAGCCACGTCGGAGAACCGAGAAGCCGATCCGGAAGCCGGGCGGAGAAAAGCGAAGAAGGGTCTTTTCGGGGTGATTTCTCGAAGACCCATCACCAGCTTCTTCGTGCTGGCCTTCAGTCTGAGTTGGCTGGCCTGGACGCCGTACGTCCTCTCCCGTAGCGGAATGGGGATTCTGGACTTTGACTTCCCATCGCTGCTGGGCACCACTCAGCTGGTCGGCATGATGCCCGGCGCCTATCTGGGGCCGATCCTGTCCGCTTTCCTGGTCACCGCCATCGCGGACGGCCGGCCGGGGATCCGGGAGTGGCTCGGTCGCTTCGGTCGCTGGCGAGTCAGCTGGGTCTGGTACGCGGCCGTGCTCGCCGGTGTCCCCTCGGTGCTCACCGTGGCGGGAGTGCTGATGACCGGCGGCCAGGGCGTGCAGGCGCCGCCGTTGACCATCCTGCTCGCCTATCTGCCTCTGCTGGCGATACAGCTGATCACGACGGGGCTGGCGGAAGAACCCGGCTGGCGGGATTTCGCGTTGCCGCGCCTGCAACCTCGTTTCGGAGCGCTCGGAGCCAATCTCATTCTCGGCCCGGTCTGGGGCTTCTGGCACCTGCCGCTGTTCCTGACCAGTTGGGGAGGCTGGCCGGATGTTCAGGTGACCGACGTTCTCGAGTTCGTCGCCATGGCGTCCGCCATCTCCGTCGTCATGACCTGGGTCTTCAACAAGACGAATCAGAGCCTTCCGGTGCAGATGCTCCTGCACGCCTCGATCAACACCTATGCCTCCCTGGTCTGGACCGCCACCATTCCCGGGGCCGACCACGACTTCGTGACTCGCGGTGTTCTGCTCGCCTCCGGTGCCGCGGCCTTCCTTTCAGTCATCCTCACCCGAGGACGGCTGGGCTGGCACGGGCCTGCCTTCGGGGCTCTCCGAGACCGCGGATAGCGGCCGGAGCTGCCGGCGTGGATGCCCGGACGATCCACCGGTGACCACCCATGTCCGGCCGGTGGGGGAGGTGGGCGGCTCGTCCTCGGGAGGTCGAGCCGCCCCATCGCCCGCGGGGGACTTCGAAAGACTCTGCGGCGTAGTGGGTTCCGATGCCGATGGGGGAGTCCGCTCCGTCTCGTCGAAGGCCTCCGCGACGATTCTTCTCGGGTCGTACTGCCGGAGGCCGGCCTGCAGCTGCGACGTGCGCAACGGCAGACCGAGCTCGAGTTCGGCGCTGCGTCTGGTCGCCTCGAGCAGGTCCCGCACGGTGCGAACGAGGGCGGTGAGCTTGCTGGCGTAGACCGGAAGTCGCTGCGGTCCGACGAGGAAAGCGGCGATGACTGCGACGAGGATGAGCTTTTCGAAGCTGAGCCCGAACATGATCAGGCGACTCCTTGGGTGGCGGGGACGAGGTCGGGGCGGCGATGGGTGACCGCCCGATCGTGCAGATATGCGACGACGTAGGCGCCGAGGAAGAGAAGGGTCATCGGCAGGGCGACCAGGAACATCGACAGCACGTCGGCGGCCGGCGTGACGAGCGCACTGAAAAGGACGATCGCAATGACGCAGGCACGCCAGCCGCGTGCGATCGTGCGGGCCGGGAGGATACCCAGGAAGTTCAGCAGCACCACGAATACCGGGATCGTGAAGGCGACTCCGGTGCTCAGCACGATGTTCAATACGAAGTCCACGTAGTACGAGGCTTGCAGCAGGGTGCTGTCCTGCGTCGAGGCAAAGCTCGTGAGGAACTGGATCATGTGCGGAAACATGAACAGTCCCGCGGCGCAGCCGGTCACGAAGAGCGGCAACGCGGAGAAGAGGAATCCGAAGGTGTATCTGCGCTCCTTCCGAGTCAGGCCGGGGGCGACGAAAGCGAACACCTCGTAGAGCCAGACCGGGCTCGACAACACCAGTCCGCTGAGAATGGCGATCTGCAGCTTGAGGTCGAAGGCGCCGGTCACGCTGTCGTAGTTGAGACTGGTATCCCGGGACTCGGCCAGTTCGAGGATGGGCGCCCGAAGAATGTCGAGGATCTGATCGGAGAACGCATATCCGACCACCGCCGCGACGACGACGGCCGCCGCCGACCGGATGAGTCGCGTGCGGGCCTCTCGCAGGTGATCTGCCAACGGCATTCGGACACCGGTGGACGTCATGGCGGCGGTGGACATCGAAGCACTCCAGGTGTGGTCTTTCGTTCGGAACGGGCGCGACTATTGACCGGTCTTGCCATCCGCCGGATCGGCGACCTCGTCCTTGAGAATGCGAACCGACTGGCCGACGCTCTTGGCCAGAGCCGGGAGCTTGGCCGCGCCGAAGAGCAACAGGACGACGGCCAGGATGACGATGGCGTGCCAGCCGGTGAGGTTCTGCAACATGATGTCTCCTCATGGGTCACGAGTCCGCCACGGCGGCGGACTCTGTCGTGGGGTGTGTGGCAAGTCGCGGACGGGCTGCGGTGATGTCGGGGTGGGGGATTCGGGTGAGGGTCAGCCCATGCCACCTTCCGGTGGCGCTCCACCGCCGGGACCACCGCCGGACGGAGCGGCTCCGCCGGTAGGTTCGGTCGTCGTGTCGACACGCACGACGAGAGAGGCCTGGTAGCCGTTCGTGGCGTCTCCGTCGATGGTGGCCATCTGCAGGGCGGCGCTGTCTTCGCCGAAGACGTTGTCGCTGTCGAGGCTGACCCCCGCGAGGTTGCCGGCCGAGCCGTCATAGGTGGAGAGCTGATAGACCTCGTTGAGCATGTCCTCGGGAAATGCCATCTGCGACGTGGCTATCGCATTCTCGGAGTCGGTGATCGAATCGACGTCGGGATAGATCTCGAAGTGGATATGGGGCCAGCGGCCGCTGTAGCAACCGGGCACGATCGAGGTGAACGTGACCTGGCCATTCGCGTCGGCCACCTGGACACCCCGCAACCAGGTCTCGTCGGTGACGCCGTCGGAATACATGGAATACCGGCCCTGCGCGTCACAATGCCAGGCATAGACGGCGACATTCGCGAACGCCGCGTCGTCATTGGCCATGTCCGTCACGGTGAAGGTGAAGGTGAGCGGGACGCCGTCGACGGGATCGTCCGCACCGATGCTGGAGCGGATGTCGCTGCGCACGATGCCGGATTCCTCGAGAACGTCCGGACCGTTGGAACCGTCGCCGGGGTACGGCCCGGCCGTCTCGTCCGGAATCTCGCCCGCGGGCAGGGTGGTCGACGAGGTGCCGCTGGACGTGGTGGTCGTGCCGCTGGAGGTGGTCGTGCCGGTCGACGTGGAGGTACCGCACGCCGCCAGCGCCGTCGCCGCCACCCCGAGACCGACGAGGCCGATCACGGTACGGCGCGTCATGAGGGTCTGGACGTCGAATCCGGCGCCTTGATCGACGACCTCCTCGTCGGGGCGGACGAGCAGGCGGCCTTCGTAGGTCGGGCCGCGGGGTGTCTGCTCGGGGTCAGGGATGCGATGGGCCATCTGCCCTCTCCTCACTGCCGGGAACTCGGCGTATCGGAATCTCGTGATGATGAGAGTCTCGGTGGCCAAGTCCGGCTTTATCTGAGAGCAGCCTGGATGTTCCCTGTGAGCGTGAAGTCGAGGCGGTGCGGCCGGGGGTGTGAGGGTGATGCCGCTCGGAAGGGGGCGCCCGGGGCCCGCGCAGACGCGGTCTCGGGGGCGAGTGCCCGGGGTGGCTCGGGCATGCGCACGGTCAGCGGTCGCGCCGTTCGCGTTGGTCGCTGGTCCAGTTGGGATCGTCGGAGTCGGATCGCGGCCCCACGACCCTGGCGGAGAGCGTGTCGAGGATCGCGACTTCCGCGTCGGTCAGGCTGAGATCCACCGCGGCGATGTTCTCGTCGATGCGACCAGGACGTCGGGTGCCGGGAATCGGCACCACCGGGAGACCGTGACGCTCGCCGGCGGCGTAGAGCCAGGCCAGCGCGGTCTGGGCCGGGGTGGCGTCGTGCGCGGCGGCGATTTCCGTGAGAGCGGAGAGAACGGCTCGGTTCTCGACGAAGGCATCGCCGCTGAACCTGGTCAGGCCCGAGCGCCAGTCTCCCGCGAAGGCCGTCCGGTCGGTGAGCGTGCCGGTGAGGAAGCCGCGGCCGAGCGGCGAATAGGGGACGAATCCCACTCCGAGCCTGGCCGCGGTCGGCACGACGGCCCGCTCCACATCGCGGCTCCAGACCGACCACTCACTCTGCACCGCCGCGATCGGGTGGACGCGATGCGCCGCCTCGAGTTCGTCGGCGGTGACCTCCGAGAGGCCGAGGTGCCGGACCTTTCCGAGCGCGACGAGCTCGGCCATGGCGCCGACGACCTCGTCGATCGGGACGGTCACGTCGCGCCGATGCAGGTAGTAGAGGTCGATGACGTCCACCTTGAGTCGGCCGAGGCTGGCGTCCACGGCCTGGCGGACATAGGCCGGGTCGTTGCGCACGTGCATGGTGCGCTCGGCGATGCTGCCGACGATGCCGAACTTGGTAGCGAGCGTCATCTCGGCGCGACGGGTTGCCGCCACCTCGCCGATGACGCGTTCGTTCTCTCCGTCCCCGTAGAGATCGGAGGTGTCGATGAACGTCACACCCACGTCGAGGGCATGGTGCAGCGTCGCAAGGTTGTCCTCTCGGGAACTGGCGCCGTACACGCCGGTCAGCGCCATGGCGCCGAAGCCGAGTCTGCTGGCGGTCAGGCCGTCTCCCAGAGGGATTCGCGATAGCGACATTTCGAGGGTCTCCTTCGTTTGGTGTCCAGGCCAGATGGACGCTCCGGGCTGGAGGGAGTATGGATTCAGTGGACGACGCCGGCGTTCTCCAGGCGCAGGGCGAGCTTGCCCGTCGTCTCACCCCGTTCCAGCGCCGCGAGCATCTCGGTGAGCTGGTCCGGCCCACCGGTGGCGGTGAGCTCGACCCGGACGTCTCCTCCGGCGACGGCGTCGAGCGCCCAGCGCAGGGACTCGGTGCCGTGACCGGGATTGCCCGCGAGCCAGGCGCCGACATTGAACCCGGTGGTGGTCTTGTTCTCCAGCCAGTGCGCGATCGAGCTCAACCGGACGTCCGGAGCCTGGGAGGCGTTGCCGACGCGTACCAGTCGGCCGCCGCTGCGCAACGTCCGGAAGGCGCTTTCGGTCGCCTCACCGCCGACCGGATCGATGACGATGTCGTAGGTCTCGGCCGGAATGGACGTCAGGTCGCCGCGTAGGTAGGCGTGGTCATAGCCCAGCCGGCGGGCAGTCTCCTGCTTCTCGGCCGACCCCACCACCGCGTCGACACGGGCGGCGCCGAGCGCGCGAGCCACCTGGCCGAACTGCGATCCGAGACCGCCGACGCCTGCGTGCACGAGGAGCGCCTCGCCGGGTGCGAGTCGGGCGACGGTCGTCAGCCCCAGGTGGGCGGTCACCGTGTTGATCGGCACCACTGCGGCGACGTCCAGACTCAACCCGGCAGGGACGTGTGCGACGAGCTTGGCTGGGGTGCAGGCGATCTCGGCGAATCCGCCGGCCCCGGGCAGGATCGCCGCCACCTTGTCGCCCGCGGTGAGACCGGTCACCTCCGCGCCGATCTCGCGCACTGTGCCGGCCACTTCCAGACCGGGCACGAACCCCGGTTGCGTCGGCATCGCGCCGGTGACCCAGAACGCATCGATCAGTCCGAGTCCAGCCGCGTGGACATCGATGCTCACTTCTTTCGGGGCCGGTTTCGGCACGGGCTTCTCGGTGAGACTGAGACCGGCGAAGCGATCGTGACGAGTGACGGCGAACGCGTACATCTTCTCTCCAGAGACTCGATAGGTCATGGACTCGTCCCGACCCTAGAAATTGGAGTGCACTCCAGCGCAAGCCCGGTGGCGTGCCGGGGTTGGGTCTGCAGTGGGCGCGCGGCGTGCCCAGGTCGGGTTGGGTGTCGCCGGGCGGCCGGCGCTTACCGGCTGGCGCCGAGTGGCCGCTGCTTGCCGGCTGGCCGGCGCCGAGTGGCCG
>JBDIAG010000030.1:0-13799 GCA_039812305.1 Actinomycetales bacterium
GGAAACTATGTGCTGGAGGTGCCGTATGCGGACCATCGGGAGCTGATGATGGACATCCTGAAGCACGGGCGGCATTGCGAGGTGGTAGATCCGGAGGAATTGCGGGCGCACGTCATGGACGAGCTGGCCCACTCAGCGGCGACCTATGGCGGCGAAGCTGCGCGCGGGTAGCTCACTCCCTGAGCCTCACGTCATGGAAGATGCCCACTACTCCTGAAGCCTTCTCAGGTTGAAAGACCATGAACAGCCCACCGATCGCCCATGTACGGATTGCAGCAGATGGAGCCGTCGTCGAACACGCCCTGGACGAACATCTAAACGAGGTGTCGATCTTCGCACGCGATTTCGCCGCTCGATTCAACAGTGCGACCTGGGCCGCATACGCCGGCCTTTGGCACGACCTCGGGAAGTATCGCCCCGGCTTTCAGCGCTACATTCGCCAGAACCACGATCCGGATGCCCACATCGAGGGCCGCGTCGTTGATCGCTTGAAGACGCACTCCGCCGCTGGCGCCTTGTGGGCCGAGCAGCACCTCACTGCCGCGCTCGGGCCGCAGGGCCGGATTGCCGCCCGGGTGCTTGGTTACGTCATCGCCGGACACCACGCCGGGCTCGACAACTGGACGCTGACCGAACTCCGCGGGCTCGGGCTGCAGCCGCAGGTGCACGAGGCGGTCGGCGTCCCGCCGGCGAGACTCGGCGAGATCGAGGGACTGATGCCGCTGGGCCGGGTCCACAACATCGTCGCCGTCATCGAAGGCAGCGATCCGAGCGGACAGCTGGTGCTGAGCGCCCACTACGACTCGGTGCCGGCCGGCCCCGGGGCGAACGACGACGGAGCCGGAGTCGCCACCATCCTGGAGATCGCCCGGGCCCTGCGGGCCGAGGGCGAACGGCCGCGCAACGACATCGTCCTGCTGCTGACCGATGGCGAGGAGGTCGGGCTGCTCGGCGCGGAGGCCTTCACCAACAGCCACCCGCTGGCGGCCGAACGCGGGCTCGTCCTCAATCACGAGGCGCGCGGCTCCACCGGGACGGTGCTCATGTTCCGCTCCACACCGGGCACGGCGGCTCTGCTGCGGACGTTCGCCGGCGTCGCGCCGCACCCCACGGCGGACTCCACCACGACGACCCTCTTCGAGTACCTGCCCAACGACACCGATTTCACCGCGTTCTGGCCGGCCGGCTTCACCGCGCTCGACTTCGCCTACGCCGGCGGCAGCGCCTACTACCACTCCGCGCTGGACAGTCCGCCCCATGTCGACCGGCGTTCGCTGCAGCAGATGGGCGACAACTCGCTGGCGATGACGCGGGCCCTGGCAGCGGCGGACCTGGACGAGCTCACCACGGCGCGCGACGACGCGATCTACTTCAACGTGCCGCCCGGGATGCTGGTGACCTTCCCGTCCGCCGGGGCCGTGCCGCTGGCGATCGTGTCGGCCGTGCTGACGCTGGCCGCGATCGTGCTCGCCCGGCGCCGTCGCGAGATCACGCTCCCGCGGTTGCTCCTGGCCGTCGTCGCGGTGCCGGCGTTGCTCGCCGCGAGCGTCGGGGTGGCGATCGGCTACTGGTGGGCGCTGACCTCGCTGCGACCGGAGTTCCTCCTCCTGCTCACCGGCACGCCCTACGACCCGTTGTGGTTCCAGTTCGGCGCCGCGGCCGCGGTGATCGCCGTGACGGGGCTCTGGTTCGCGGTCGTCCGCTGGCTCGGCACCTGGGCGCTCTGGCTGGCCGGACTGCTCACCCTGACGCTGCTCGGCCTCGCCGCCGTCGCGGTCTCCCTGCAGCTGGCGCCGATCCTGATGCCGGCCCCCTTCGCGGCCCTCGGGGCCCTGATCGCCCTGCGGATCCGGGACCGCGACGACCCCCTGCGCCTGGGCGTGCTCACCGCCGGCCTGATCCCCACGGCGGTCTTCCTGCTGGCGGCGGCCTGGATCTCCTTCGACGCCGGCCTGCAATCCGGCCTCTACTCGGCGCTCCCGCTGATGGCGCTGTCCTTCGTGCTGATGATCCCGCTGGTGGCCGGAGGCGGGTCGGGCCGACGGGTGCTGGCACCGCCGGCGATCGCGGTCGTCGCCGTCGTCGCGGTGACCGCGGCGGGGCTGGCGGTCAACCCGGTCGACCGGGAGCATCCGGTGCCCACCATGCTCACCTACACCCTGGACGCCGACAGCGGCCGGGCGTCCTGGGCGGTGCCGGCGATCGCGGAGAGACCGGTGCCGCCGGACGCCTGGGCCGCCGGCTATGTCGAGGACGAGATCACCGACAACCCGGCCGTCGAGACGTACTGGCCGCGGGCCCGGGTCGGGTCGGCCGAGCCCGCCCGGCTCGCCCCGCCGCAGCTGAGGGTCGTCTCGGACGAGACCTCCGGGGACGAACGGACGCTCCGGCTCGCGCTCTCCTCACCGCGGGGTGCGGAGAGCCTCGCGCTCGCCATCGACGACGAACCGGGCCGGGTGACGGCGATCTCGGCCGAGGGTCGCGAGGTCGCCCCGGTGCCCGCCGAGGACGGCACCGTCGGCATCCAGATGTACGCGCCGGACGGCCCGATCGAGGTCGAGGTGCGTTTCGCCACCGCCGGCGGCCCGCTGACTGTCCGGGTGGCCGATGTCGACGCCCTACCGGCGGCCCTGGCCGACCTGCCCGGCTACACGCCGCCACCCCCGGACCGCTACCTCGCCTACAGCAGGCTCACCGTGGTCACCCACCACACCCTCTGACAATCCGTCGAGGAGTCGCGACACCCCGTCAGGAGGACGTTCTCAGGGCGTGTTGTGACTCCTCGACCGAGGTCGGGGTGAGATCGACGGTCGCCGTGCGACGCAGCAGCTGACGCTGGCCCTGGGCGCGGGCGTGGTCGACCTCGACCCGGGCGTCGCGTCCGTCGAGGACGACGGTCATGACGCCGTTGTGGAACCAGAGGCCTCGGCTGATGGTCCAGGTCACCGGCACCGGCGCCACCTCGGCGCGGTCGGCCAGCCGCCGCAGCAGCCCGTGCACGCCGCGCCGGGATAGCAGCCGGTTGGCCCAGCGCACCGGCTGTTCCAGCGGATTGCGGAACGGCGACATCGTCAGCTGGTGAAACCCGGTGCGGCGCGGGTCGAGCCGGGGCAGCGAGCCGGTGGCCAGGTAGGAGCAGTGCACGTCGCCGGAGAGCAGCAGCAGGCTAGCCGGGGGAGTCTCGCCGGCGACGACCTCGTCGAGGGCCCGCGCGAACGCGATGAACGTGCGCCGGAACGCCGCCCAGTGCTCCAGGTCGACCGCCTGCCGGACGGCCTCGGACACCCGGGCCACCAGCCGGCCGTAGCGGCCGGCCGCCAGCGCCTCGTTCCAGCCTTCGAGGTGGTGGACGCCGGGCACCATCAGGTACGGGAGGGTGGCGCCGATCAGGAGGTGGTCGACCGGGGTCGAGATCTGCTCGAGGAACCACGCGAACTCGCGATCGTCCATGATCGCCCGGCGGGACGGTTCGAGCACCCGTGAACAGCGGACGTCCAGCGCGACCAGCCGGATGGTGGTCTCGGCATTGCCGAAGTCGCGCACGAAGCTCCACTTCGCCCGTTCGGGGTCGATGTCGGTCAGCCAGGCCAGCTCGTCCAGCACCCGGCCGCGCTCGTCCTCGTCGGCGATCGAGCGGACCAGGCCGTACCACTCGTCCTCCTCCAGCTGGGCGGGGGAGAGGTTGCCCAGATGCTGGTAGGCCCAGTACGAGACGTAGGCGCCCTGCACCCGCTGCCGCCACCACGGGGTGGCGGAGACGGTGTCGTGCCAGGCCTGCGAGGTGTTCCAGTCGTCGCGCAGATCGTGATCGTCCAGCAGCATCACGGACGGGACGGTCGACAGCAGCCAGCGGACGTCCCGACCGCCCCAGGCGTCGTGGTACAGCCAGCTGTACTCGTCGAAGGTCTGCACCTCGTCGGCCACCTCGCGGCGAGGATGCGTGGCCGGCAGCTGCCGCTTCGACGTCACGCCGTGCTGGGCGAGCAGACGCTTCCGCAACGCGGGCGACGGGTGGTCGGCGTAGATCTGGTCCCCCGCGCAGAACAGCGCGTCCGGCCAGGCCTCGTGCGGTTGGGTCCGCATCCGCCGGGCCAGCGCCACCAGGGCGTCGGCACCGAACCGCCGCAGCTCGGCGGGGCTGTCCCCGGCCGAACGCCGGCAGGAGCCGAAGGCGAGTCGGAAGTCCTCGGTGGTGGAGAACGTCCGGATCACGCTCGGCGGCAGCCCCAGCGTGGGGTCCGGCCAGACCGGCCGGCCGTCCAGCCGTACCGTGTACGGCGCGGTCACCCCGGCCTGCAGCCCGCTCACCACGACGAGCGCGAAATGATGGCCGTGCAGGCTCCACGTCCGCGTCGTGGTGTGAACGGGGGCGCCCGAGTCCGGAGTGGCCTCGACCGTCACCGAGCAGGGCCGATCGGTCTCCACCCAGACCGTGGCGTGCGAGTCGTCCACGTAACGCAGCATCGGCCCGAGCCGCAGCCGAGCCCCTTCCCGGTCAGCGTCGTGTGTCACCCGATGAACAACTCCGGAAAACGACGAAGGTTCCCCGCGGGAGCGGCCCGGCCGCGAGCGATGCCCGATCGTGACCATCGACACGCCGTACGCCTCGCTCGGCGCGGTTCTGCTCGGGGAGCCCTCGCATTATGCTGACCGCGGCCGTTGCTCAGTCGCTCGGCCATCCGGGGGTCCCGACCAGCTCCAGCTCTGAGACATGAGTGACGCAGTAACCCTGCGTGATCGGCGGTCAACCTCCCGGAGGAGTGCATCAGGGCACCAACATCCCTCTCCTCACCCGAAAGGCCACAACCATGGCTGATTCCCCGACCACGGCGCACAAGCTCGCCGCCGAGTTCCTCGGTACCTTCGTCCTCGTCCTGGGCGGCTGCGGCGACGCCGTCCTCGCGGCGAACTTCCCCGACGCCCAGTCGAACACGCTCGGCATCGGGCTGCTCGGCGTCGCCCTCGCCTTCGGCCTCACCGTCCTGGTGATGGCCTTCGCCGTCGGCCACATCTCCGGCGGTCACTTCAACCCCGCGGTCACGCTGGGCGCCGCCGCCTCCGGCCGGTTCCCCTGGAAGGACACCGCCGGCTACATCGCCACGCAGGTCGTCGCGGCCATCGTCGCGGCGGGCGTCCTCTACGTCATCGCCTCCGGCCAGGAGGGCTTCTCCGCCAGTGAGTCCGGCTTCGCCACGAACGGCTACGGCACGCACTCGCCCGGCGGCTACTCGCTGCTCGCCGCGCTGGTCTGCGAGGTCGTGATGACTGCGATCTTCCTGTTCGTGATCCTCGGCGCCACCGACCGCCGCGCGACGGCCGGCTTCGCCCCGATCGCGATCGGCCTGTCCCTCACGCTGATCCACCTGGTCAGCATCCCGGTGACCAACACCTCGGTGAACCCGGCCCGCTCGATCGGCCCGGCGATCTTCGCCGGCGGCGACGCGATCAGCCAGGTGTGGCTGTTCATCGTGGCGCCGATCGTGGGTGCGCTGATCGCCGGCTTCGCCTACCGGGCCCTGCTCGGTGGACGCCCGGGCGTCGAGTACGTGACCGCCGAGCCGCTCGAGGCCGCGTCCCGCTGACCTCGCGCCCCCTCCCGCGCGGAGCATTCCTGTTGCCAGGCAATACAAATGCTCCGCTCGGGAGGATGCGGCAGCCCCGGCGCGACCCGGACCGGCGTCACCGGGATCGACCATGACACCCGGTCCGGACGTCCACCTGCCCGCGGGTGCGGCGAAGTACCCTGGCCGACATGCGAGCGGTGTATGCCAATGCCCAATCCACGGACGATCCGCTTGCCGGGCTCGTCGTCGGCGAGCGCCCCGAGCCGGAGGTCCCGCCCGGCTGGACGCGGGTGCACGTCCGGGCGGTGAGCCTCAACCATCACGATCTGTGGAGTCTGCAGGGCGTCGGCCTGCCGGCGGACCGGCTGCCGATGATCCTCGGCTGTGACGCGGCCGGGGTGGACGACGACGGCAACGAGGTCGTCGTCCACGCGGTGGTCAGCTCGCCGGAATGGCGGGGCGACGAGACCGAGGACCCGAAACGCTCCCTGCTCTCCGAAGTGCACCAAGGCACCCTCGCCGACCAGGTGGTCGTCCCCGCCCGCAACGTCCTGCCGAAGCCGGCCGAGCTGAGCTTCGAGCAGGCGGCCTGCCTGCCGACCGCCTGGCTGACGGCCTACCGGATGCTCTTCACCAAGAGCGCAGTGGCCCCCGGCGGGACGATCCTCGTCCAGGGCGCCGGCGGCGGCGTGGCCACGGCCCTGCTCAGTCTGGGAGCCGCGGCCGGCTACCGGATGTGGGCGACCAGCCGGGACGAGGGTAAACGGGCCAAGGCGCTCGAACTCGGGGCGGACCAGGCCTTCGAGTCGGGCGCCCGGCTGCCCGAACGCGTCGACGCGGTGATGGAGACCGTCGGCGCGGCCACCTGGTCGCACTCGCTGAAATCCCTGCGTCCCGGCGGACGGGTCGTCATCTCCGGCGCCACCTCCGGCGCGATGCCGCCGGCCGACCTCAACCGGGTGTTCTTCCTCCAGCTGCGCGTCGTCGGCTCGACGATGGGCACGCTGGACGAGCTGCGCCGGCTCCTGCGGTTCTGTGCCGTTCGGGAGGTCCGGCCGGTGATCGCCGACACGCTGCCGATCGACGCCGCCGCCGACGCCTTCGCCCGCATGCACGCCGGCGACGTGTTCGGCAAGTTCGTCCTCACCCTGTGAGGGGCGGGGCCCGGCAGGCATGAAGGCGACCACCGTCCTGGCGTTCGCCCGAGCCGGATCGGCTCGGGCCCGGCGTCGCGCATTCTTCGCCGCGATGTCCGCGCGGCGGCTCGCCCTCACCGCGGCCGGCCTGCAGACCGGAGTCCTGGACGCGCTGGCCCACGAGCCCGTGCCGTCGGAGGAACTGGCCGGCCACCTCGAGTTCACCGATCACGGCACCCTCGACGGATTCCTCGCCGTGCTGGCCGCGGACGGACTGATCCGCGGCAACCGGAACGGCTGGCGGCTCACCCGGCTCGGCAGCGGACTGGTCGAGGACGGTACCGCCCGGGCCATGATCGAGGCCTTCGACAGCTACCACACCGCCCTCTATCGGGAGCTGACCGTTCAGCTGCGGGGTGGCCCCCGCCGCACGGACGTCACGGACTCCGCCGATCTCATGGCCCGGCTCACCCGGGTCTTCGAGCCGTGGATCTGCGACGAGCTGACGAAGGTGCTCTCCGAGGTGCGCCCGAACCGCGTGCTCGACATCGGCTGTGGCTCCGGGGCACTTCTCGCCCACATGCTGGTCAGCGCGCCGGAGGCCCGCGGAGTGGGCATCGACCTCACCGCCGTCAACGTGGCCGCCCGCACCTGCGCCGAGGCGGGCGTCTCGGCGCGCACCGACCTGGCCCTGGGCGACGCGAGTGCCCTGCTGTGGGAGGGGAAGCTGGCCGGGCCCGGCAGCATCGACGTGGCGCTGGCCGCGAACGTCCTCTACTACCTGCCGACCGCGGACCTCCGCGAGCTGCTGGCCAGCATCGCCGCGGTCCTGCGGCCGGGTGGTGTCCTGGTCGTGGTCGCCACCGAGCTGGACGACTCGGTCAACTCCCGCCACCTCGATCTGCTCCTGCGCACGCAGGACTCGCCGATGGGCCTCTTCCCGCGGCAGACGATGCTCGAGGAGCTGGAGTCCGCCGGACTGCGGGTCGGCCGGGTCAAGCGGCTCGCCCCCGGTGAACCGCTGGTCGCGGTGCACGCGCAGCGGCCGGTCGCGCTCGGCGTATGACCGTTTTCGAGGCCGCAATCCCACCGGTCGGAAATGAAGTCCTTTGAACCAGTAGCGCTAACGGTCCGGAACTGTACGGTCTTGGCCTGAACTGCTGCCCACTGATGGAGCTCCGATGTTCACGCCCGAGACGGCGCCGCTCGGCAGCCTGCTCACCTCCGCCCTGGTGGCCCTCCTGCCGTTGCTGGTGATGTTCCTGGCCCTCGGCGTCCTGAAATGGAAGGCGCACTGGGCGGGACTGACCTCGCTCGCCACGGCCATCGTGGTAGCCGCCCTCGCGTTCGAGATGCCGGTCGGTCTGACCGTCCTGTCGGCGACCCAGGGAGCGGTCTTCGGCCTCTTTCCCATCACCTGGATCGTGCTGACGGCGATCTGGCTCTACCAGGTCACCGTGGTCAGCGGACGGTTCGAGGACCTGCGCTCGACCTTCGGCCTCATCTCCGAGGATCCGCGGGTGCTGGCCATCCTCATCGCCTTCTGCTTCGGCGGCCTGCTGGAGGCCCTCGCGGGCTTCGGCGCGCCGGTCGCCATCACCGGCGTCATGCTGATGGCGGTGGGCTTCTCCGCCCTGCGGGCCGCCATGGTCGTGCTGCTCGCCAACACCGCGCCGGTCGCGTTCGGTGCCATCGGTATCCCGATCATCACCGCGGGCACGCTGACCGGCATCGACTACCACCACATCGGCGCCTACATCGGCCACCAGACGCCGGTGCTGGCGCTGTTCGTCCCGTGCCTGCTGGTGCTGATCGCCGACGGACGGCGTGGGCTCCGCCAGACCTGGCCGGTCGCCGTCGTCATGGGTCTCGCCTTCGCCGTGGCGCAGTGGCTCTCGGCGACCTACATCTCGGTCGAGCTCACCGACGTCATCGCCTCGCTGGTCGGCTTGGCCGCCGGTGTGCTGTTCCTGCGTTTCTGGCAACCGCAGGGTGGCGCCGCCGCCCTGGCGCGACTGCACGAGGAACGAGAGCGCGAGCACTCGAGCGTGGTCGAGGCGCACGTCCCCAGCACCACCGAGAAGCTGGACGGGGGTCGCATCTTCATGGCGCTGTTCCCCTACCTCCTGGTGATCGTCGTCTTCTCGATGGCCAAGCTGGTTCCGCCGATCTCGGCGTTCCTCGTCTCGACGGACCTCAAGATCCACTGGCCCGGCCTGTACGGGAACCTCCTGAAGGCGGACGGCACCGCCAACACCTCGGCGATCTACAACTTCCAGTGGCTCTCCGGCCCGGGCACGCTCCTGGTGATCACCGCGGCCATCGTCGCCGTCGTCTACCGGGTGTCGCCGAAGGCGTTCTTCGGCGAGTTCACCGCGACCGTGTACAAGATGCGGTGGTCGTGCCTGACGATCAGCTCGGTCCTCGCCCTGGCCTACGTGATGAACCTGTCCGGTCAGACCATCACGATCGGAATCTGGATCGCCGGTGTCGGAACCGCCTTCGCCTTCCTCAGCCCGATCCTCGGCTGGATCGGCACCGCGGTGACCGGCTCGGACACCTCCGCCAACGCGCTGTTCGCCACCTTGCAGCAGTCCACCGCGCAGGAGGTCGGCCTCGATCCGACGCTGCTGGTGGCCGCCAACACCGCCGGCGGCGTCGTCGGCAAGATGATCAGCCCGCAGAACCTCGCCATCGCCTGCTCGGCGGTCGGACTGCTCGGGGCGGAGTCGCAGATCTTCCGCAAGGTGATCTGGTGGAGCCTCGGCCTGCTGGTCGTCCTCTGCCTCCTCATCGGTCTCCAGTCGACCCCGATCCTCGGCTGGATGCTGCCCACCTTCTGAGCGGCGGCTACCGACCAGCGGGCCCCGGCCGGTCAGCCGTCGCCGGCGGAACCGATGGCCTCGACCAGGCGGAGCGTCCCGAGCGTGCGGGCGTGATCCGGGCCGGCGTCGCCATGCTGGTCGACGAGCGTCACGAACCGCTCGATCTCGTGGCGGAGGTTCGGGATGTCCTCCATCGTCGGGTGACCGGGGAAGGTGTGCTCGACTCCGCTGCCGTCCAGGCGTCGCAAGCCCACCCGCCGGGGCCCGGCCACGTGGTCGATGGTGATCGTGCCCCGCTCGCCCTGGATCTCGCTGGGCCGGTCGGACATGGTGATCTTCGACCAGTTCAGATCCGCGACGAATCCGGGATAGACGGCCAGCGCGCCACCGGCACCGTCGGCGCCGGAGCCGACCGGCACGGTGGCGGCGAGCACCGACTCCGGCTCGCCGAAGAGAGCGACCAGGGCACTGGCGCAGTAGACACCGAGGTCGAGGAGGGCGCCGCCGGCCATCGCCGGGTCGAAGACGTTGACCCGCTCGCCGGCCAGGACCCGGTCGTAGCGCGACGATCGCTGACAGTAGGCGAACGAGACCCGCCGGACCGGCCCGATCTCGCCGAGGAGCTCTCGCACCACCGAGTACGCCGGGTCGTAGGCGTTGCGCATCGCCTCCAGGAGGACGACGTCGCCGGCCCGGGCGGTCTCGGCCAACGTCTCGAACTGAGCCGCCGTCGGGGTCGCCGGCTTCTCCAGCAGCACGTGCTTGCCCGCCCGCAGACAGGTCAGCGCATGCTCGAAGTGCAGGCTGTTCGGACTGGCGACGTAGACGGCATCGATGTCCGGCGAGGCCAGCAGCGCGTCCAGGTCGTCGCAGCTGCCCGGGATGCCGCCGGCGCTGGCGAAGTCGGCCGCGCGCTCGGCGTTCCTGGAGTAGGCCGTCGTCACCTCGATGCCGTCCGCCTCGGCACAGGCCCGGGCGACGTAGCGGGTGATGAGACTCGTTCCGATCGTGGCGATCCGGATCATGGGCCGATCCTGTCACGGCGGAGGCCGGCGCGGCAGCGACCGGCATGGCTGCGACCGGCACCCGGCCGGTCGGGTGCGTGGGGAGTGGCGGCACCGGCCTCGACCAGGAGAAGGGAACCGGGCAGTCGTTCCGCGATCGTCGCCGGAATATCCGGCCGTCCAGGTCGTTGAGGTAGCCATGTCAGCGTCTATGAAAATCGAGATCTGGTCGGACGTCGTCTGCCCGTGGTGCTACATCGGCAAGCGACGCCTGGAGACGGCGCTGGCGGACTTCCCCCACCGGGACGAGGTGGAGATCGAGTACCGCTCGTTTCAGCTCGACCCCACCGCGCCGGTGAATCCGACCGAGACGGTCGCCGAGCACCTGGGCAGCAAGTACGGCGGCGGTGAGGCCGCCGGACGCCGGATGATCGCCCAGGTGTCCTCCGTCGCGGCGGAGGAGGGTATGACCTGGCGGCACGCCGAGTCGGCCTTCGTCAACACGCTGGACGCCCACCGGCTGCTGCATCTGGCGGCGGATCAGGGCAAGGCCGGCCAGCCCGGTCTGCAGGCGGCCCTCAAGGAGGCGCTGCTCGCGGCGTACTTCCAGCGGGCCGAGAACGTCGCCGACCACGACGTGCTGCGCCAGGTCGCCACCGACGTGGGCCTGGACGCCGGGCGGGTGGACGAGGTGCTGGCGGGAACGGAGTACCGCGACGACGTGCTCGCCGACCAGCGCCAGGCGGCCGCCTACGGTGCCGGCGGTGTGCCGTTCTTCGTCATCGACGCCAAATACGGGCTCTCCGGTGCCCAGCCGGCGTCCACGTTCACGCAGGTGCTGGAGCAGGCCTGGGCGGAATCGCATCCGGTGCTCGAGATGGCGACCGGCTCCGACGGTGTCGTCTGCGGACCGGACGGCTGTGAGGTGCCCGCCTCGTCCTGAGGCCCGACGTCGAGTACGCGCCCGCGGTCCTGCCCCGGCTGGAAACCGGCTACTCGGCGGGGGTGGCCCCGAGCCAGCTGTGCCAGCCCCGGTGCAGCACCAGCCAGGCGATGAGGCCGTAGCCGACCTGGCCGGGGTGGACGCCGTCGCCGGCGGCGAGGTCGGCGTACCACTGCTCGTGACCGACGAGCGGGTTGTAGCAGTCGACGTATCCGACGTCGCGTCGGTCGCAGACGTCGGCGAACGCGTCGGAGAGCGCCGCCACCCGGTTGTTGGCGTGCCGGTCCGCGTTCGGCGGCGGGCCCACGACAAGGCAGCCGACGGCGTCGGCCCGGGCGTCGTCCAGGATGTTGGCCAGATTGAGCCGGCTGCGCGCCAGGCTGACCCCGTGGTCGAGATCGCCCGAACCGGGAGCCACCACGAGCCGGTTGTCGGCGGCCGGTGAGTACCGCAGCCACGCCTCCGCGTGATAGCGCTGCAGCAGTTGCGGGGTGGCCTCCCCGGGCACGCCGAGTGGGAACATCGCCAGGCCGCCGGGTGGGGCCACCGTGCGGGCGGCGACCCGGCCGGTCCAGCCGAGGCCCCTGTTGTCGCCGATCCCGGCCGCCAGAGCGTCGCCGACGACGCAGATCCGCAGCCCGGCGGGGGAGAGTTCGTCCGTCATTCCCAGTCCTCGTCATCGTCGTCCAGTCGAGCCAGCCAGGTGGCCAGCCGCTCGATCAGCACCTCGAACTCAGGGTTCAGGTCGACGAACGTGCGCAGTTCCTCCGCGAGCCACGCCAGGGTGACGGACTCCTCGCCACGCCGGGCGGCCAACTCCTCGATGCCCCGGTCAGTGAAGTACATGGGCCTTAGTGTGCCCAATGGCCCGGCCTGGTCGTCGCCCGGCGCGCGGTGGCGGCGAGGTGGGTCAGGGTGCGGTGCCCCGCAGCAGGTACTGCATCGTCACGTCGTGACCCCGGGCCACCCCGTGGCGGACGTCCAGCTCGAAGACCTCGGTGAGCGGCGTGAGCCGCACGTCCGCGAAGCCCGCCTCGGCCAGCGCCGCCGCCGACTCCTCGATGCTCCCGGCCGCCGCGAGCGGCAGCTCGCCGGGAAGACGGGCCGCATACGCCCGGGCGAAACGGTCCGAGACGTCCTCCGGGCGCCAGTCGTCGGAGCCGGCGGGCGCGGGCGGCTGACCGTCGACCCGCGACGCGCCCGGCGATCCGGACGGCAGCCCGTCCGGGAACCAGAGTCCGTCCACGATCGCCAGGGTGCCGCCCGGTCGCAGCAGCCGTCGCCAGGCCCGCAGCGCGCCCACCGGATCGCGCATCGTCCACAACACGTACCGGGCGGTCACCGCGTCCGCGGAGCCGTCCGGACAGGGCGGCTCCACCGCGTCGCCGAGGACGAACCTGGGCGCGCCCTCCCGGCTCCCGCGGTGCGACCGCGCCCGGGCGATCATGCCCGGGGCCGAGTCGACCCCGGTCACCTCGTAGCCGAGATCGTGCAGCAGCCAGGCCACGTACCCGCTGCCGGTGCCCAGGTCGACCACCTCGGCCGGTGCCGCTGGGAGCGCCGCCGACCACACCCGGGACCAGACCCGCCGATCGTCCTCGAGCCGCTCCGGCCGGTGCTGGTCGGCGTCGTAACTGGCCGCGCGCTGGCTCCAGTACTCGTCCAAGCTCGACTGGAGGGTCGAATCTGACTGCAACACAATGTCTGTCATGCGTGGACCTTTCGTGGTTTGAAGGCGAGATGGATCTCGTCGTCGAGGTCGAACCGGCGCACCTGTACGTCGTAGACCGGCTCGAGCAGGTGCGGGACCAGCACGTCGCCAGCCGTCCCAGCCGCCGCGACCCGGCCGTCCCGGAGCAGCACCAGGTCGTCGCAGTAGCGGGCCGCCAGGTTGAGGTCGTGCAGGACGACGACGGCCGTGGTCGCGTGGCTCAGCACCAGATGCCGCACGAGGTCGAGCACCTCGTGCTGGTAGCGGATGTCGAGGTGGTTGGTGGGCTCGTCCAACAGGAGATGCGTGGCCTCCTGGGTCAGGGCGCGGGCGATCAGCACGCGCTGCTTCTCCCCGCCGGACAGCGCCGAGAAGTCCCGGGTGGCCAGGTGCGAGGCACCGACCAGGGCGAGCGAGTCGGCCGCGATCCGCTCGTCCTCGGCCGTCGTGCGGCTGAAGGTCGCCCGGTGCGGCAGGCGTCCGAGCAGCACCATGCCGGCCACCTGCAGCGGCAGGTCGCCGCCGTGCTCCTGCACGACCACGGCGATCCGGCGCGAGACCTCCCGCGCGCCCAGTGCGCCGACCGGCTCGCCGTCCAGCTCGATCCGTCCGCTCG
>JBDIAG010000031.1:0-13658 GCA_039812305.1 Actinomycetales bacterium
GGCTCGGGTTCGCGAGCGCGCAGCTCTCCACGCCGGTGAAGGACCTCTCCGGCGGCCAGAGGCGCCGCCTGCAGCTGCTCCTGATCCTCCTCGACCAGCCCAACGTGCTGATCCTCGACGAACCCAGCAATCAGGAACCGTATGTGGTTCGGACACCTCCATTCTACCGCTCCGAGGGGCGTTCGCGGGGTGCTTGCTGCACCCATGCCGCGCATCGAGTCACGCGGCTGAGGCATCCTGCCCGGAGTTCCGGGAAGGCCGGTGTTCGGTAGTGGCTGCACCGTTGGTGGTGGGGGAAGCCCTGCACTTGGAGTACCCGACGCGAGTGGTGTTCGACTCAGTCACGGTCGGGGTCGAGGAAGGCGATCGTGTCGGGATCGTGGGTCGCAACGGTGACGGCAAGTCGAGCCTGCTGGGGATGCTCAGCGGCTTGATCGAGCCGCAGGCGGGTCGGGTGACGCGGCGAGGTGGGGTGCGTTTCGGGGTGCTGTCGCAGTCTGACGACCTCGACCTCGCTGCGACGGTCGCCGGGTCGATCGTCGGTGACCGTCCAGAGCATGAGTGGGCCGGCGACGCCAAGGTCCGCGACGTGATCGGCGGGCTCGTCGCTGATCTACCGTGGGAGGCGAGGATCGGCGAGCTGAGCGGCGGGCAACGGCGCCGGGTGGCGCTGGCGGCTCTGCTGATCGGCGAGTGGGAAGTCATCGCCCTGGACGAGCCGACGAACCATCTCGACGTCGAGGGCATCGCCTGGCTGGCCGGGCACCTGCGGGACCGCTGGGCGAAGAATTCCGGCGGCCTGCTGGTCGTGACCCATGACCGCTGGTTCCTCGATGAGGTCTGCACCGAGACGTGGGAGGTCCACGACGGGACCGTGGAGCCGTTCGAGGGCGGGTACGCCGCCTACGTGCTGCAACGGGTCGAGCGGGACCGGATCAACGCCGCCACCGAGGCCAAGCGACAGAACCTCATGCGCAAGGAGCTGGCCTGGCTACGCCGCGGCGCACCGGCCCGCACGTCCAAGCCGAAGTTCCGCATCGACGCTGCCAACCAACTGATCGAGGACGTGCCGCCGGTCCGCAACCCGATCGAGCTGCAACGCCTCGCCGTCGCCCGCCTGGGCAAGCAGGTGGTCGACCTGGAAGGCGCGGGCGTGCGCTACGGCGACCGCGACGTGCTGCGCGACGTGACCTGGCGGATCGCCCCCGGCGAGCGGACCGGGATACTCGGAGCGAACGGGAGCGGCAAGTCAACGCTGCTCGGCCTGATCGCTGGAGCCGTGCAGCCCACGTCCGGCCGGATCAAGCGTGGCAAGACCGTGAAGCTCGGACTGCTCGACCAGCAGTTCTCCCAGCTCGCAGACATCGGCGGCGACCGGGTGCGCGAAGTGCTGGCGCGCACGCAGACGACCTTTGCGATTGACGGCAAAGACCTCACGCCGGCGCAACTGTTGGAACGCCTCGGCTTCGCCCGCCCACACCTCTCCACGAGAGTCGCCGAGCTGTCGGGCGGTCAGAAGCGGCGGCTGCAACTCCTGCTCCTGCTGCTGAACGAACCTAACCTCATCGCTCTCGATGAACCTGCGAACGATGTTGACGCGGACATGCTGGCCGCGATGGAGGACCTGCTGGACTCTTGGCCGGGAACTCTGATCGTCGTCTCCCATGACCGCTACATGCTGGAACGGGTCACCGACCAGCAGTACGCCATCCTCGATGGGCGCTTGCGGCACCTGCCAGGCGGGGTGGACGAGTACCTGCGACTGAGGCGCGAACAGCCGACATCGCGCACGAGCAGCCCGATCACCCCGACAACCGGCGACGCGGGAGCGGGTGCATCTGGGCTCTCCGGCTCCGAACGACGCACCGCGCAGAAGGAAGTCGCCTCGATCGAACGCCGTCTCGACAAGCTCCATGCCGAGGTGAAGACGCTGCACCAGCGTATGGCCGACCACGACCAGGGCGACTATGAGGGTATACAGAAGCTCGCAGACAACCTCCGCGCCGTCGAGGACGAGACGACCGAACTCGAAGAACGTTGGCTGGAACTCTCCGAGCTGATCGCTTAGACCAGGCTTCCCGCGTAGTCCTCGGGGAGTACGGCGGCGTGCCTGGACTCGCGTCGCTGACGCCGCTCCTGGCGTCGGACGCGGAGAAGCAGGATGAGGCTGACGGGTCCGATCCAGAGGAACTTGAGGGCGTTCCAGAAGAACAAGATCATCAGGAGGTTGAGCCATCCGGGGCCGTCGTGGCCGAGGATCGTGGTGCAGATCGCCATGCCGTAGATGTAGCCCCCGCTCAGGACCAGCATGGCCGGGATGCCCCACTTCAAGCCTCGGCGGCGGTAGCGGATCGCGTTGAGGAGCAGGTTCGTGGGCGCGTGCTGGAACCAGCCGTAGCCTCGTGCGCTGAGGTTCATGGATGTGCGGAGCATGGCGGGCCTCTTTCCTCGTCATAGCGCGACGGTGTTCCGTCGTGGAGGCGGCTATGAACCGAGTGCCCGCGAGGGGCCGTCCCGAAGGACCCGCGTAGTTTGCTGAACCTGCCTCGCTACCGAGTCTACGACTGACTTGCGACAGAGGGAACCCCGGCGGCAGACGGGCGTGTACCTCGTCGGTGACCTTGGAGCGAGAGGACACCGAATCATGGCGACGTTGGCGGAGCAGGTACAGGAAGAGCGGATGGCGCGGATCGCACTGTCGATGATCGCCGAACCGAACGACCCAACCACCGGGTACGTCCTCACCCGTCACGGCGGGGTCGAGACACTGCGGCTGATCGAGACGGACGACGAAGTGTCCGGCCTGGCACGCGCCGACGTGCTGATGTGGCGCGAACGGCTGACGGCGCGGGTCACACCCGGAGTGCTGGATCAGATCGCTCAGGCAGAACGGCACGGGTTCGACACGCTCATCCCGTCCGACAAAGAATGGCCCGCCGGGCTGAACGACCTGAGCGATCGTGCGCCGTACCTGCTGTGGACACGCGGCGCGGTCACGTTCCTGACGACGGCGCTGAGCGATCGGGCCACGATCACCGGCTCACGCGCCGCGACCTCCTACGGCGAGCACGTCGCCGGCGAGCTGGCGACAGGTCTTGCCGATGAGGAACGAGTCGTCGTCTCCGGCGGCGCTTACGGGATCGAGGGGGCCGCGCACAAGAGCGTGCTCGCCGCGAGCGGACAGACGATCGCGGTCCTGGCGAACGGGTTGGATCGCCCCTACCCGGCCGGGCACAGCGAGCTGTTGAACCGGATCGGAGATGTCGGGCTGCTGGTCAGTGAGCTGCCGCCCGGAGCCGCGCCGACCAGGCACAGGTTCCTGTCCCGCAACCGCCTGCTGGCGGCACTCTCCGGTGCGACCGTGATCCCTGAGGCCGGTCCCCGGTCCGGGTCGATGACTACCGTCATCGCCGCACGCGAACTCGGCCGGGGCGTCGGTGCGGTGCCCGGCCCGGTGACCAGCGTGGCGAGCGCGGGACCGAACGAACTCATAAAGCAAGGCTTCGCCTCACTCGTCACTCAGCCAAGCGACGTGATCGACCTACTCGACGCCGACAGAACCCCGGACCGGACTGTGACGCGGCCCGAGGTCGGACGTGAGTTCGGGCACCGGCGCCCGTCGCCGGGCACGACGGGACGCTCTCTCTGACGGTCAGCCCGTCGCTGGACGAGTTCACAAGCTCGGCGCGGGGCGTGATGTAGTCGCTGGCCGCACCGCATCAACCGTCGCGCCTTCGTGAGCAATCGCCTGGGCGCGGTTGAGAGCGGCGCGGGCGCGGATGGCGTCGATCTTCTGACTGGTGCTCTCCGGCGTCGGGCCGAGCGGGGTCCGGTCATCGGTGATGCCGTAGCGGTCGCGGTAGGCGGCGATGGTGCAGGCGGCGCGCCACCACGCCGCCTTCTGCTTCTCACCCCTCGGAGCCGTGCCAAGGTTGGCCGTCCACGGCTCCTCACCGGCGAGGCAGCCGCGGAGCATCGCGTCGGCGCGGGCCTCGATCAGCTCGCGGCGCTCGTCCAGGGCCTGCCGCATGTCGTCGGTCATCTGTCCGCCGGCGTGCGGGATCAGCCCGGCGATCAGCCTCGGAGATTTCCGGGTGCGGCCTGAGCCAGCGGGTCGAGCGGTGGCGCGTGCGACGCGGGCGTGCAGGACGGAGGCGATGTCGTCGGCATCGTCCAGACTCCGCGCCGCCACCAGACGCGGGAGCAGCGCGTCGAGGTCATGGTGGTTGGCCTCGGCGTGACGCAGCTCGGCCGACAGCGCGCCGTAGGCGTCGGAGTCGAGCACGTCTTCGACCTGCTCGACGGTGAGCCCGGATGCGCCGAGCAAGGTCGCCCAGCGGTCGTGCTGGGCGGCTTGCGCGATGGTGTCGTACTCGGCCGCGAGTTGGGCGATCGAACCCCAGCGGTCTTGCTCGGCGGCGATCGTCTCGTGCGCGGACAGCTCGGCGCCGATGTGCTGTAACACGCCGTACAGGATGCTGCGGGCGGTGACGTTCGGGTTGTCGCCGGGATGCGGCACCGCGTGTTCGGCGTCCTCTCGGTCGACGGCGACGTAGGCGTGGTTGCTGTGGGCGCCGCGGGTCATGGAGACGTAGAAGTTCTCCCGCGTGGTGGTGGCGGTGACGACCGCGTGCGCGGTGTCGGTGGTGACGCCCTGGGCGCGGTGCGCGGTGATCGCGTAGCCGAGGTCCAGGTGCTCGGCCACGTAGTCGGCAGGCAGGACTATCCCGCCGCCGAACCTGCGCCCGGCCGGGCGGATGCTGACCGACCCATCCTCGCGAACCCTGGTGACGATCCAGCGGGAGCCGTTGCGGACCCACGTTCGGCCGTTGCGGAGCCGCCGGTCGTTCTCGCGGGTGATGACCAGATCGCCCTCCGAGACCGCGGTGCCATCGTGCAGCGGCAGTTCGCGGGTGGGATTCACGGTGCCGTCGATGATCCGATCCGCCCGCGCCCTGGCGTTCAGCTCGGTGACGGTCGCCTGGGTCTCGGTGACCAGGATCGACGCGCGCCCGGCGGCCCGATCACGTCGCCATGCGGTGTAGGCGGCGTCGATCATCGCTTCCTCATCGCCCCCGGTGATCCGGCCGTGCTCGATCAGGGTGTCGATCGCCTCGGCCCGGCCGTGGCGGAGCTGGAGCGAAGTGGTCTTCTCCCACTCGTTGGTGAAGCGGTGCAGATCGGTCAGCTCGGGAGCGTCGTCGCGGGCGTGCACGAGCATCGCGAAACTGCCGCCGGCGCCGGGTGATTGGAGCTGGCCCCAGTCGCCGACCAGGAGGACCTTCGCGCCGGCCTTCTCGGCTTCACGGGTGAGCCGATCCAACGACATCGTGCCGGCCAGGCTCGCCTCGTCGATGATGACGAGCTGCCCGGCCGTGAACGTGGCCCCGTACATGATGTGGTTCTGCCACCACTTCGCCGTGTTCTCGGTGGCGATGCCGAGGTCATCGGCGAGGACCTGCGCGGCGACCGCCGAGGGGGCGAGCCCGATCACCGAGCCGGTGCCGTGTTCCTTCTCCCACGCCCGTCGCAGCCCGTTCATCGCCGTCGTCTTCCCGGCCCCGGCCGGACCGACCAGCACGTCCACGACGCGACCAGAGACCGCGACCGCGGCAAGGGCCGCGGTCTGATCCCCGCCGAGCACCCGGCCGCGTGCGTCGGGCTTGCGGGCGATCCTCTCGACCGTCTCTAACGGCACCACCGGCCCGGAGGTGTCAGCGGCGCGCGCCCGGAGGCGGTCTTCGGCGGCCAGCAGGGCTTCGGATGAGAACAGGGTCGAGGCGTGCGGCCGGAACCGGGAGGTGCCGTCCACGCGGCGGAACTGCAACGGGCTCGACGCCAGCTCCGGCGGCGTCAGCCGCAGCGAAGCGTGCTCGGCGGCATCGACCACGAGCCCGGTGATCGCCTCCCGATCTTGGATGCTGGCGAACCGCCACCCCATCAACTGCCGGGATGCTTCGGCGTGCAGGTTCCAGCGGGTCCAGGTCGAGCGCTTCTCACCGACCGTCTCCATCACGGTCTGCCCGACCTCGTGCACCACGTCCAGCAGCACGTCGTCGGCGCGCAGCACCCGCCGCGGTGCGTCCGCGGTGGATGCGGTGAGCGTGCGCGCCCAGCCGTTCGCGTCCCGGCACAGCACCCGGCCGGCGCGTTGGCGCCATTCACGGGTGAGGTCGGCCAGCGAGCGGACCTGCTTCTCCGGCCTCGTGGCGAGTGTCGCCTGTGCCCGCAGTTTCAGCACCGTCCGCGCGGAGGGCTGCCTGCCGTGCTTGGCGACGTACTCAGCGATGAGGCGGTCTTTCTCGGCCTCGATGTGTCGGGACCGGGTGGAGAACTCGGCCACCAGCTCGTCGGGCACGCCCTCGATTTCCCAGGCCGGGTTTCGATCCCTGCCGCGTTCGCGCGCTTCCCACTCGACGCCGAGGACGCGGGTGAGCTGGTCGCCCAGAGCGGCGTTGTAGAGCTCGGAGACAGCGACGACCACCGCGTGCATCGGTCGGCCGGCGAGGGTCCGCCAACGCCCGTCCTGCACGGTCAGGACCTTGTTGCTGATGACGACGTGGGTGTGCAACTGCGGGTCGCCGGCGCGGCTGTCGTAGTGATCGAACGCCGCCGCCACGACACCGGCGACATCGACGTGCGCAACCGCGCCGTCCGGGCCGGTTGCGCCGACGCGGGTTGCGGCAACCTCGCGTTCGAGGAACGCAACCAGCTCTGCAACCGCCGCATGATGCGCGTCCGCGATCAGGGCTTGGGTGCCGGCGTCCGCAACCGCCCAGATCGTGGAGACTGACTTCGGCACGCTGAATGTGAAGTCGTAACCGGCTACCGCACGGCGGGTGCCGCGCTCGGCTTCCTCCGCCTCGATCGCGGCCACTTCCTGCGCTCGGGTCGCCGGTCCCAACTCGGGGTCGAGAGCGTCCACGCGCTGCTTGATCCGCTCAGTGATCGACGCGAACTGCTGGTAGGCGCGGCCCAGCGGCTCGCCCGTGATCGGGTCATGGCCCATTCCGACCAACAGCGCGAGCTGAGCTTCCGAGACCTGCGCTCCCTCGACCAGCTCGCCGTTCCCGAGCTGGCCCAGGCTTGAGCCCATCCAGAAGCCCGGCGGTGTTCCTGCCTCGGCGTAGTAGCGGGTCAGCGGCGTAGACAGCGAGCGGTCGCCGTCTCCTGCGGCGATGGACTTCAACAGGTACTTGTAGCCATCGCCCGCGCTCATCACCCGCATCGAAACCGTCACCTGGGCTGCTCCTTCCGCCGACGTTCGGAGGGCAGGTGAGCCCGCGAGCCCGGTCGCATCCGATGCGACTCGGGACGGCTCTGCGCCTCGTCTGAAAGACGTGTGATGGCTCGGGGACCCGGTGGCTGAGGATCGGCGGCTCCGCCTGAGTCGCGGATTCCGAAGTGCGCGGGGTGGTGTGCCGAGTGCGGGCATGGCACCGCCGACGAGGTATGGCGGCGGTGGTTCGGGGGGGCGTGCACCTGGTCGCTGACCAGCCCGGCGGTGACCTCGTGCGTGAGGTCCGACCGGGGACTTACCCCTCAGCCGGAGCCCTCATGCATGACCCTCACGACCGGACTCGCCCGCTCAGGGTTGGATCGCTGTTCTCCGGGTACGGAGGGCTCGACCTCGCCGTCGAACACGCCCTGGATGCCGAGACGATCTGGTTCTCCGAGAACAACGAACACGTCGCCCGCGTCTTCGCCCACCACTGGCCCGACACCCCGAACCTGGGCGACATCACCGCCATCACCTGGCGCGACGTACCCCCGGTCGATGTGCTGTGCGGCGGCTTCCCATGCCAGGACGTGTCCACCGTGGGTAAGCGGGCCGGCCTCGCACCTGGCACGCGCTCCGGGCTCTGGTCGCACATGGCCGAAGCGATCGAGGTCCTGCAACCCCGGCTCGTCGTGATCGAGAACGTGCGTGGCCTGTTGTCCTCACCCGCCGTTCGTGCGTCGATGGAAGGAGACGACGATGAACGATGCAACCCCGACACCGCAACCCTTCGCGATCTGGAACCCGACCCGTGGGGTCTGGGAGACAACGCAGCTCGACCTTTGCGGGCAGCCGGCGCCGTACTCGGCGATTTGGCCGACCTCGGGATGGATGCGCAATGGATCGGCCTACCGGCGTCCCTTGTCGGTGCTCCTCACCCCAGGCTTCGCATCTTCATCCTCGCCGGGCCACAAGGGGCTGTTCCGGACGCCGTTGGCGACCGACTCCACTCGCGGCGGCGAGACGCTGGACCAGGTAAAGGCCAGACGAGGGACGATCGCGCTCTCTCATCAGATCATCGACCTCGTGCTCAACGGGCCGGCTGGCTCGCCGGCCAAGAACGGCGAGCCGGAGATGCTGTGGTCCCTGATCGAGGACATCTTCACCGCTGGGGACGCTACGGCCACGCCATCGCCCAATGGGAGCACGTCACCGGACGACCAGCACCCGACCCCGCCCTCCTGAACGACAACACCGGCCTACGCCCCTCGCCGGCCTTCATGGAATGGCTCATGGGCCTACCGAACGGATGGGTCACCGATCCGGCCCATCAGCTCACCGCAAACCAGCAGGTGTCAGCCCTCGGAAACGGCGTTCTCCCGCTGCAAGCGGCCTTTGCGCTTCGTGCGGCTACAGAGGCATTTTCCTAACCTCACAGCAGGTCGCCGGTGTCCGGGGAGAAAACCAGATCGCTCAGATCGTGGCAGCGAAGGCGTGATCGACTTGCGCTTGAATCTGTTCGCCGATCACGGGGCATTCCAAGGGGTTGTCTCTGGGACATTGCAAGAGGTGTTCGAGGGCCTGCTTGGCTTCGTCCAGGCGGGCAGCGATCTGGGCGATGTCGTCTAGGCGCTGTGAGACCAGCGTCCGCCACTGATCACGCGTGGGTCCGGCCATGATCTCCGCGGTGTCGTCCAAGCTCATCATGCCGGCGTCGTGCCAGAGACGGACAAAGGCCAAGCGGTGCAGCGCAGCTTCGTCGTAGTACCGGACACGAGCTCGTCGCTGTGTTGATGGAACGAGACCGAGGTCGTCGTAGTACCGCAACGCCGACACCGTGGTGTCGAACGCATCAGCGACCTCGCTGATCGAGTGAAGCGTCGTCACGCTGGTTCCTCCTTTGCGCGCGGAGTTGCACTCAAGTTGACTTGAGCGTCCAGCATAGACCCATGCGAGCGTCGCGGATACCGCTCGCAGGATCGGAAGGACGTAGACATGCAGACTCCAGGTGACGGCGAGACCGCGGCACCCAAGACCCCAACCGTTATGCGCGGGGGGCCTTTGCTGGTGATCGTCTTCGTCCTCGTGTGTCTGAACCTGCGAGTCGCGTTTAGCGGCGTCGGCCCGCTGATCCCGGCGATGGGCCTGGACCGGGTGACGGCCACCTTGCTGACGACCATCCCGCCACTGTGCATGGGACTGTTCGCTCCGCTGGGGGCATGGGCACGAGGCCGGATCGGTGAGGAACGGGGGCTGTTCATCGCCATGATCGCCCTCACTGTGGGCTTACTAATCCGCTCTACCAACATGGTCGGGTTCTTCGCCGGCACGGTCGTTGCTTCCGCTGCGATCGCGGTGATGAACGTGCTCACCCCGGTCCTGGTACGGAAGCGGTTCGCACCCAACCGAATCGGCGTGATGATGGGCCTCTACGCGATGCTGATGGGAGCCAGCGCCGCGCTGATCGCGGAGGTCACCGTGCCCTTGTACCGGGCGACGGGCTCGTGGCAGATCACTCTCGGGATCGCGATCATTCCCGCCGTCCTCGGACTCGCGGTACTGCCCACCCAGCTCCGAGTCCCACACATCCCGCACCCGACAGGGACCGCGGCGTGGGGTGGGCTGTTGCGGCAACCGACAGCATGGGCGGTGACCGGGTTCTTCAGCATCCAGACCTTGCTCTTCTACACGATCGTTGCGTGGCTTCCCGCGATCCTCGTCGCCGCCGGCACCGATGCCTCCGCAGCCGGAACGGTGTTCGCACTGTGCTTCATCGGCGTTGCCCTTGGCGGCTTCCTCGGCCCCGCCTGGGCCGGCCGACGCGACGATCACCGGAGCCCGATCGTCGCCACAATCGCGTTCTGCTTCGTCGGCATCGGCGGCCTGCTCCTTGCCCCCGCATCCACAGCGCCCGTCTGGTCCATCCTCCTGGGCATTGGCCTCGGAGCCGGACAGGGAATCCCCGGCATCCTCTACGTCCGCCGCTCCGCGAACCATCACCAAACCGCGCAACTTTCCAGCATGGCGCAGAGCATCGGCTACCTCGTCGCGGCCACAGGCCCTTTCCTCGCCTCGGCGCTGCACAGCGCAAGCGGAAGTTGGACAGCACCGCTCATCGCGATGTTGGCACTGCTCATCATCAACGCCGCCCTCAGCGCCCGCGCCGGTCGAGGCACCCTGCCGGCCTGATGACGAACTCGCGGCACAACAATCACTCCGAGGCGTCGACATAACACCATGCCGAGCCGTGCCGACCCGAAACTGCCAAGTGCATGGCGGCAAGTGAGGTCAGTCGCTTGTGGTCGACTTCTCGCGGCGGCTGCGACACGTCGGCTGACGCGGGACCGCTTATGGCGCAGGGGGCTTCGCATTACCAGCCGATCTGGCCCGCCTAGACCGCGGCTCGCGGTCCGCTGGGTGAGGTCGCGCAAGCGCCACCCCGCGCCCCGGCCTTTACGATCATCTCCCCATTGGATCGGGTATCGGAAACCCGCGCCGTATGGACAGCGCAAGGATTCACCCAAGACCCGTATGCGTTCCGTTAGACCAGATGATCTTAGTCTGTCTCGGCGCCCCATCTCGTAGTTAGTCGCGTGGAACCGCCCGCTGTCCGAATCTCTTTCCGCTCGTCGACGAGCCGGCATGCCAAGGAGCCCCTTCACATGCGCCAAGCGTGTCCTGTGGGGACGCCGACCGCGACCGACGACGGGACCCGCCGTGGCCGCCGTAAGCGCGCTCGGCCGACAGGCCGTTGATATCGCTTGATCTTGATCGACCGCGTGCGGCCGGGCCCCCGACCGTATGGACGCCGCGAGTGTTCGGGCAAATCTCGTATGCGTTCTGTTAGTCCTCGTGATCTTCGCCGTTTGAGGGTGTTGTCTCAGGAGTCGCGTCCCGCAATACGCATGCGGTCATCGCTTGGTGACCGACCTGAGGAACGGAGCTTGCTCGTGCTAGACATCGTGTTCATCGCCGGTGTGATTGGTCTGTTCGCGCTGATCGGTCTGCTCGGCAAGGCGTTGGAGAAGCTGTGATCATCTTCGAGCTGGCCGCCGCGGTGCTCGGTGTCGCGGCTGTCGTCTATCTCGTCTTCGCGCTCATCAAGCCGGAGCGGTTCTGATGGGGTGGCTGTTTGCGATCGCCGCCCTGGCGACGGTCGCCTTGTTCCTGGCGGTGGTGCACCGTCCGCTTGGGGACTACATGGCCTGGGTGTACAGCTCTTCCAAGGATTGGAAGCTCGAGCGGGGCGTCTACCGGCTGATCGGCGTGGACGCCAAGAGCGAGCAGACCTGGCAGACGTACCTGCGCGGGGTGTTGGCCTTCTCGGCGGTGGGCCTGCTGCTGGTCTACGGGTTGCAGCGGTTGCAGCAGTGGCTGCCGTACTCGCTCGGCCTACCGGCGCCATCGGAGCATCTGTCGTTCAACACTGCTGCCTCGTTCGTGGGAAACACCAACTGGCAGTCCTATTCCGGTGAGCTGACCCTCGGCTACACGGCGCAGTTCGCCGGTCTTGCGGTGCAGAACTTCGTTTCTGCGGCGGTCGGGATGGCGGTGGCGATCGCGCTGGTGCGCGGCTTCGCCTATCGTCGTTCGGGCACGATCGGCAACTTCTGGATCGACCTGGTGCGCGGCACACTACGCATCCTGTTGCCCATCTCGATCATCGGCGCGGTCGTGCTGATCGCGGGTGGGGTGATCCAGAACTTCAACGGCTTTACCGACGTGACTACTCTCGCCGGGGGCACGCAGTCGGTCCCGGGAGGTCCGGTGGCTTCGCAGGAGGTCATCAAGCTGCTGGGCACCAACGGCGGCGGCTTCTTCAACACCAACTCTGCTCATCCGTTCGAGAACCCCACGGCGTGGACGAATGTCGTCGAGGTGCTGCTGATGCTGGTTATTCCGTTCTCCCTGCCGCGCACCTTCGGGCGGCTGGTCGGAGACAAGCGGCAGGGCTATGCGATCCTCGCCGTCATGGGCGTGCTTTTCGTGGCGTCTTTCGTAGTCTTGACTGCAATCGAGAGCGCAGGGATGGGCACGGCCCCCCAGCTCGCGGGCGGCGCGATGGAGGGCAAGGAGCAACGACTCGGGATCATCGGCTCCACCCTGTTCTCGACTACGAGCACCGGAACCTCCACGGGTGCGGTGAGCGCGATGCACGACTCCTACACGGCGCTGGGCGGCATGATGCCGATGCTGAACATGATGCTCGGCGAGGTCGCCCCCGGCGGTGTCGGCTCGGGCCTGTACGGGCTGCTTGTGCTGGCGGTGATCGCGGTGTTTGTCGCCGGGCTGCTGATCGGACGCACCCCGGAGTACCTGGGGAAGAAGATCGGGCCACGGGAGATCAAGCTGGCAAGCTTGTACATCCTCGTCATGCCGATCCTGGTGCTCGTCGGTACCGCGCTGAGCTTCGCGATACCCGGCGTCCGGGACGAGGTGACCTCGGTGTCGATCTGGAACCCCGGCGTGCACGGCATGTCGGAGGTGTTGTACGCCTTCACCTCGGCCGCCAACAACAATGGGTCCGCGTTCGCCGGGCTCACTGCGAATACACCATGGCTGAACATCACCCTGGGGCTGGCGATCCTGCTGGGTCGATTCGTCCCGATCGTGCTGGTGCTTGCCCTGGCCGGATCGCTTGCCGCGCAGGACAAAGTCCCTGCCACCGCGGGGACCCTGCCGACGCATCGGCCTCAGTTCATCGGTCTGCTGACCGTCGTGACGGTGCTGGTCACCGCTTTGACCTTCTTCCCCGTTCTCACGCTGGGTCCCCTGGCGGAAGGGCTGCTCTGAATCATGTCCACAACAACCTCATCCTCCGGCAGCGGCATCCCTCGCGGCGCCTTCTCCTGGGTGCAGCTAGTCACGGCGGCACCGGGTGCGTTCCGCAAGCTCGACCCGCGCCAGCAGTGGCGCAACCCGGTGATGTTCATCGTTTGGGTCGGGGCCGTGCTGACCACTGCTCTGGCGATCGCTGAACCGTTCCTCGGCGGGCCTGCTTCCTCCGGTGGGACTGCAGTGCCGTGGTCGTTCACTTGGGCGATCGCTGTTTGGCTGTGGCTCACGGTGCTGTTTGCCAATCTCGCCGAGGCGGTGGCCGAGGGCCGTGGGAAGGCGCAGGCGGAGTCGCTGCGCAAGACCCGCAGCACTACCACCGCTGGCCGTGTCGCCGGACACTACGACGCGGTGACCGACGCAGGGGCCGAACGAGCGTTGCTGCAAGCTGTCTCCTCGGCCGATCTGCGGCTCGGAGACGTCGTGGTGGTCTCGGCGGGTGAGCTGATCCCCGGCGACGGTGACATCGTGTGGGGAATCGCGTCCGTGGATGAGTCGGCGATCACCGGGGAGTCTGCGCCGGTGATCCGGGAGTCCGGCGGCGACCGCTCTGCCGTCACCGGCGGCACCCGGGTGCTCTCGGACCGGATCGTGGTACGCATCA
>JBDIAG010000032.1:0-13540 GCA_039812305.1 Actinomycetales bacterium
CCCTCGCCGCCGGCGCTGGCCAGTCGGGCCAGACCGCCGTGGGCCTGCGCCACCTGCCGCACCAGGCCCAGGCCGATCCCGCCCTCACCCGACTGCCGGGACGTCACTCCCGGCTCGAATACCTTCTCCCGCAGGTCCTCCCGCACGCCAGGGCCGGAATCCGCGATGGCGACGACGAGCGTGGAGCCGTCCTGCACCAGGTCGAGCTCGACCACGGCGTCCGGAGTTCCCAGCATGGCGGTGACCGCATTGTCGACGAGGTTGCCGAGCACGGTCGTGACGTCCACGACATCGCTGACCCGTCCCCGCAGCGAGATCTCACCGAGCCGCAACTGGGCGCCGCGTTCGCGGGCATGCGCCGCCTTGGCCGCGATGAAGGCCTGCAGATACGGGTCGCGGACTTCCTCGATGCCTTCGATCTGGCCGCCCAGCGGGCCGGAGCCCAGAAGCGTCCGGACGTAGTCGGCGGCCTCGCCGGTACTGCCGGCCTCGAGCAGCCCGGAGACGAGATGCAGGCGGTTGGCGAACTCATGCCGTTGGGCTCGCAGCACGGTGCCCACCTCCTGCACGGCGTCGAGCTGCCGGGTCAGCAGTTCGACGTCCGTGCGGTCCCGGAGGGTGAGGACGACGCCGAGCGAGCGTCCGTCCCGATCGACGCGGCGGGCCGAGCACAACAGCGCCCGGCTGCCCGACAGGATCAATTCCGGGCTCGGCCCGGGGTGGGCGACGAGCGCGCGCAGCGCGTCGGGCCAGTCGTCGATCGGCTCGCCGGGACGAACCAGCTCGCCGAGGAACTCACTCGCCCTGTCGTTGGCGAGGCCGACCCGTCCGGTGGCATCGACGGCGACCACACCGTCGCCGACACCGTGCAACACCGCCTCGTGTCCTTGGAGCAATCCGCCGAGTTCGTCCGGTTCGACGCCGTGAGTCATCCGGCGGAGCAGCCGCGCGAGCAACCAGGAACCACCCAGACCCGCCAGAAGGGCGGTGAGCCCGATGCCGCCCGCGGTGACCAACGCCTGACGAACCAGTCGGTTGACGTCGGCCACGGCCACGCCGACGCTCACCTCCCCGACAACCCGGTCGGACGACGGCGCGTAGATCGGAACCTTCGCCCGGGCGACCTCGCCCAGGGTGCCCGCTCCGTCCTCTACGACCTCGCCGCCGTCCAGTGCGACCGTGGGATCGGTGCTGACCCGTTCGCCCAGCCGCGACGGCTCCGGATGTGCCAGCCGTAGCCCGCGCGCGTCGGTCACCACGACGAAGAGGGCACCGGTCCGCTTTCGAGTGGCCTCGGCCGCCTGCTGAACCGGTCCGCGGGCCAGGGCGGCACGCTGGCCGGGGTCCGACGGCGTCGGGTTGTCGCTGGCCCGTTCGGCGTTCTCCCGCACCGCGTCGTCCACCGCGACCGTGCGCGCGATGGCCAGCGCGAGCTGTCGCATGTCCTGCTCGACCTGCTGCTGCAGGATGATCGCCGAACCGATGAAGGCGACGGCGAGAACGGCGGAAACGAGCAGGACCAGCACGGCCAGGCTCTGCCGGGTGAAAGGCCACGTCCGCGGGTCCACACCAGCACGGTAGTCCCGTCGTCCCATGAGCGAAACGAGCAGAAGTAGCGCAACGAGTAGAAGCGAGAAGTACGCGACAAAGCCTCTGCGAGGAGAGCCAGGTCCCTAGTGTCCTCGCACCGACGCCCGGTCGGTCGAGCGCCGAGCCACCCCAGTCGGCGCGGTGAATCTCAGGGCCACGGCCCGACGAACGGAGCAATGATGCTTGTCGTACTCGGCTTCGGGATGGTGGCCCTCTTCATGGCCCTCATCCTCACGAAACGAATGACGCCCGTCGTGGCGCTCATTCTGATCCCGCTCGTGTTCGGGGTGATCGCCGGGGGCGGCACCAAGCTCGGCGACGCCGTGCTCGACCAGATCGGTGACTTCGCACCCACCGCCGCGCTGCTCTTCTTCGCGATCATCTACTTCGGGCTGATGATCGACGTGGGTCTCTTCGATCCGCTGATCAAGGGAATCGTGAAGCTGTGCGGAGACGACCCGGTGCGGGTCGTCATCGGTACCGCGCTGCTCGCCGGCGTCGTCTCCCTCGACGGCGACGGCTCGACCACGTTCATCATCACGGTCTCGGCCATGCTGCCGATCTACCTGCGGCTCGGGCTGTCACCGGTGACGCTGACCGTCGCCGCCAACCTGGCCAACGGAGTGTTCAACATCCTGCCCTGGGGAGGGCCGACGATCCGGGCCGCGACCGCGCTCAAGGTATCGCCGACCGAGCTGTTCAATCCGATGGTGCCGAGCATGATCGCCGGTTTCGCCATGGTGATCGTGTTGTCGGTGCTGTTGGGATTGGGCGAGCGCAAGCGGCTGGCGAGCCAGGGCATCAGCCTGCGGGAGATCCGCGAGCCGGAGCTCGTCGGCGCGGCCTCCGGTGGCGGCACGGGCGGTGGAGGGGACCACCCGGTCGGGAGCGGGGACTTCACCGGCAGCGAGCACGAGCTCTTCGTCTCGGACGCGAACAGCCCCACCGGGCTGGACCCGAATCGCGCCACCCTGCGACCGAATCTGCTGTGGTTCAACGCGTTGCTGACGGTGGGCGTGCTGGTGGCCCTCGGCATGGACGTGGTTCCGCTGCCCTTCGTCTTCATGGTGGGCGCCGGCCTGGCTCTGATCGTCAACTTCCCGAAGCCGTCGGATCAGGCGGAGCGGATTCGCGAGCATTCCACCAGCATCGTCTCGGTGGTGTCGATGGTCTTCGCGGCGGCGGTGCTGGTCGCGGTGCTCTCCGAGACCGGGATGGACACGGCGATGGCCAACTGGCTGGTCAGCGTGGTGCCGGAGAGCTGGGGGCCGCACTTCGCGGTGATCACGGCCTTCCTCAGCATGCCGCTGACATTCTTCATGAGCAACGACGCCTTCTACTTCGGCGTGCTGCCGATCCTCTCGCAGGCGGCGGCGGAGTACGGCATCACCCCGGTCGAGATGGCCCAGGCCTCGATCATCGGCCAGCCGGTGCACATGACCAGCCCGCTGGTGCCGGCGATGCTGCTGCTCGTCGCGCTGGCCCGGGTCGATTTGGCCGATCACCATAAGAAGGTGATCTGGCGAGCGGTCGTCTGTTCCCTCACGATGCTGGCCGTCGCCCTGCTCGTCGGCGTCGTCCCGCTGGGCTGAGCCGATCAGTCGAGGGGTCGTCAAGGCCCGCCAGCACATGAACACGAGAGGTGACGGCGGGTTGCGACCCCTCGACCGCACGGTGGGTTCGGTGGCTCAGGCTTCCTCGGGGGGCGTCGTGACGATCGCCTTGGGGCCGGCCTCGGTGCCCTCGGAGCTGAACGGGAAGGAGATCCCGGCCCGGGTGAAGGCGACGTTGATCCGCTGACGCAGCTCCCGGGCGACGTTGGCCTGTTGGGCCGGTGCGGTCTTCACCACCACGCGCAGGACGACGCCGGCGTTCGACATCTGCTCGACGCCCCACACCTCCGGTTCGTCGAGCACCAGGTGGCTCCACTCGGGATCCTTGTGCAGCAGATCGGCCTGCTCCTTCATCACCGTGCTGGCCTTGGCCAGATCCTGGCCGTAGGCGACGGTGACGTCGACCAGGGCACGCGACCAGCCCTGCGAGAGGTTGCCGACCCGCGCGATCTGCCCGTTGGGCACGTACCAGAGCGTCCCGTTCACGTCGCGCACCTGCGTCACTCGCAGGCCAACCGATTCGACCGTGCCGATCGCGTCGCCCAGGTTGACCAGGTCACCGACACCGTACTGGTCGTCCAGGATCATGAACATCCCGGAAAGGAAGTCCTTCACCAGCGACTGCGCGCCGAAACCGATTGCCACACCGACGATTCCGGCGGAGGCGAGCAGAGGTGCGATGTTCAGCCCGACCTCGGAGAGCACCATCAGGGTGGCCACGATCGAGATGACGGTGGTCGCGACCGAGCGCAGCACCGTCCCGATGGTGCGCGCTCGCTGCGAGCGACGCTGCATGGCCAGCGGGGATGCCTCCACGACCGAGGCCGCGCGCTCACCGAACCAGGTGCGCCGCCGGTCCTCGGCGGTCCGGGTCCCGGCTCCCTGGCCGCCGGTGGCGATCTGCTCGACGACGCGCTTGATCAGCTTGTGCAGCACCCACCGCAGGACCACCGCGACGGTGATGATGAGGAGGATCCGCAGCGGCAGGCCGACGAGCAGCTCCACCCAGGCGCCGATCTTGCTGCTGCCGGTGGTGGACGTGACGACCTCGCACAGCGCCGAGCCACTCGCGCAGGCCTCACTGGCCTCGGCGAAAGGAGTTGAGGTGACGAGTTGTTCGGTGGCCTCGGAACTCGGGGTCGACGAGAGGAGGAGGGGCGCGGAGAGGAGCGACAGGGGCATCGACATAGCCCTACTACGGTGCCTGTCCGCCTCGCGCAAGTCGAACTGCGACATGCGTGAAAGCAGTCACCACGCCAACCCACCACCCGATCCGCACGTCTTCTTCACGCTCCGTCGCCGGCCTCCCGACTGGCTATCGTCTCCCTGCTTGGCATCGTCTCCGCGCCGGCCGTCGTCCCCGTGCTGGCCGTCGCCTCCGTGCCGGTCGTCGTCCCCTGGCCGGCCATCGTCTCGGTCAATCCCGTGTGGTGCGCGAGGAAGCCGAGCGTGTCGCCCGACAGGGCCACCGACTTCGAGATCGCCCGGGCACCGTGGCCCACGCCGACTTCGCGCCGGAACAGGATCGGTGCCTCGGCCGGTGGCCGGGTGGTGGCGTGCTGCAGGGCCGCGGCCAGTTTCGCCGCGTGCAGTGGATCGACCCGGGTGTCGCCGGCGAAGACAGTGAACAGTGTCGCGGGGTAGCCCGTCTCGCGCACGTGGTGGTACGGCGAGTAGTCGAGGAGCCAGCGCAGCTGCTCGGGGTCGGCGGCGTCGCCGTATTCGCCGGACCACGACGTGCCCAGCCCGTGCAGCTGGTAGCGGACCATATCCAGCAGGGGTGCCGAGCACACCACGGCTGCGAACAGCTCCGGCCACTGTGTCAGGGCGGCCCCGACCAGCAGACCGCCGTTCGAGCCACCGCTGATTCCCAGCTGCTCCGGAGTCGTCCAGCCGCCGTCGACGAGGGCGCGCGCCGCGGCGAGGAAGTCGTCGAAGACGTTCTGTTTCTTGCCGAGCATGCCGTCACGGTGCCACTGCTCGCCCTCTTCGCTGCCGCCGCGCAGACCGGCGACCGCATACACGCCGCCCGCCTCCACCCAGGCCAGCATCGACGCGGAATAGCCCGGGCTCATCGTGTGCCCGAAACCGCCGTAGCCGTACAGCACGGTCGGTCTCGGCGCGGTCGGCCGGCCCTCGGGAGTCACCAGATCGGCTCTGGCCAGCACGAACATCCGCACGGTCGTGCCGTCCCGACTGGTGAACGCCACCTGCCGGGTCGTGATCGGCGGCACCGCCACCTCCCCGGGCGGACGGGCCCAGACCGAGACTTCGCCGCTCACCCCCTCCAGATGCAGGACCTGGGCCGGGGTGGCGTAGTCGGAGTAGCCGAACCACGCCTCGTCGCCACCTTCCGGGTGCCCGATCAGCCCGCCGACGGTGCCCACACCGGGCAGTTCGACCACGCCGGTCTCGGCACCGGTCCTCAGGTCGTGCCTGGTCACCGTCGAGGTGGCATGCCGCGTCCACGACGCGAGCAGCACCGGGGCCTCCGTCAGCCGGCCACGGTCGAGCAGCAGGTAGTCCTCCAGCACCGCATCGGCCCGCTCGGGCAGCAGATCCCGCCACGACTGCGGCCCCGGGTCGGACGGATCCGTCACGGCCAACCGGCCACGCGGGGCGTCCAGATCGGTGAAGACGTACAGCCGCCCGTCGCGGCCCACCGACAGGCTCGTCCGCGCGTCCTTCCCCACCACGACCGGTCGCAGCACCGGCCGCTCGGGTGCGCCCTCGTGCAGGTCGGCCAGCCAGACGTCGTTGCGGGGGTCGGTGCCCTCGGCAGCCGACAGCACGAGCCACCGCCCGTCGTAGCTGACGCCGACCCCGTAGTAGGACGTCTTCGCGCGCCCGGCACCGAAGATCTCCACGTCCTCGCTCGTCGGCGTGCCGAGCCGATGCAGGTAGACCCGTCGGTGGTACTGCGCCTCACCCTCGGGCACGTCTTCGGCGGGCAGCCGACGCACGTAGTAGAAGGCCTGCTCACCGCGCAGCCAGGCGATCGGGGAGTAGCGCGTGCGGTCGATCGGGCCGTCGAGGATCTCGCCGGTCGCGACGTCGAGGATCCGCAGCGCGGAATCCTCGGTGCCGCCGGCCGACAGCTGGTAGGCGAGAAGCCCGCCCTCCTTGCTCGGCTGGTAGGCGTCCAGCGTGGTCGAACCGCTCGGATCGATCGCCATCGGGTCGAGCAGGACTCTCGGTTCGCCGCCCTCGCTGACCAGCAGCTGGCCGTGCTCGGCGCCCGGCAGCCGTCGCATCGAGTACACCCGCCCGGTCTCGCTGCGGTGCACGGGGCCACCCTGGTACCCGACGTCGATCAGTTCGCGGACCCGCTGCTCGAAGTGCTCGCGAGCCCACCAGGTCTTCCGCTCGCGGTGGAAGAGCTGCTCCTGGGCGGCCAGCCAGGCGGAGGTCTCCGCACCGTGCTCGTCCTCCAGCCAGCGGTAGGGGTCGGCCACCTGCGCGATCGGCGCGTGCGGCGGCAGCCACTCCAACAGGTCGTCACGGCGGGCGTCGGGGTACTCGGTCACGGGTCGAACACTACGTCCAGGCACTGACAACGCCCGCGGCCGGTGGATCGTGCGGTCCGGGGCGCCGGCTCCCCCGTGGACACACGAGAGGAAACACCTGGGCGATTGCACCGGCACCTGCCCGGTGTGGGTGATGATGGGCGCATGCAACTCGGACTTCAGGTCTCATCCTTCACCTGGCCAGGCGGCCCGGAGAGCATCGGCCCGACCTTGGCCCGCGTGGCCCGAAACGCCGAGAGTGCCAACCTCGCCAGCCTGTGGGTGATGGACCACTTCTTTCAGATCGCCTCGATCGGGCCGCCCGAGCAGGAGATGCTGGAGAGCTACACCACCCTGGCCTACGTCGCCGGCATCACCGAACGGATCGAGCTGGGCGCCCTGGTCACCGGGGTCACCTACCGCCACCCCGGCATCCTCCTGAAGACCGTCAGCACGCTGGACGTCCTCTCCGGCGGGCGCGCGTGGCTGGGCATCGGGGCGGCCTGGTTCGAGGAGGAGCACCGCGGTCTGGGCGTCCCGATGCCGCCCCTGGCGACCCGCTTCCAGCAGCTGGAAGAGGTGCTGCAGCTCGCCCGGCAGATGTTCGCCGACGATCAGTCCGCGTTCCGGGGCGAACACTTCCAGCTCGAGCGCCCGATGAACCACCCGGCGCCGCTGCGCCGGCCACCGATCCTCATCGGCGGCTCCGGGGAGAAGAAGACGCTGCGGCTGGTGGCCCGGTATGCCGACGCCTGCAACCTCTTCGATTTCGGCCCCGAGGGGATCACGAAGAAGCTGGACGTGCTCAAGGCGCACTGCGCGGAAGTCGGCCGCGACCCCGAGGAGATCCAGGTCACCGTGCTGGGTCACCGGGCGATCTCGCGCAGCGGGCGCAAGCGGGCGGACGGCAGCCCGACCTATTCGGTGGCCGAGACGGTCGACAGCCTGAGCCGGCTCGCCGAGGTCGGAGTGGACACGTTCATCCTCAATCTCGGGCCGGACACCACCGACGACTCCGTGTACCCGCTGCTGGCCGAAGTCGGACGCCAGCTCGCCTGAACGGGATCGCGCCCACGTGCCCCGACGTGGTCGTCCCGCCCTGCGCGACCTGGCAAACTATGGCCGCCGGGGCAGCCACCCAGAGGAGACCAGTGACGTGACCGATGCTTCCGCCCGACTGCACGAGCTGGCGGGACGGTGCGGCGTAGCCACCGAGTACTGGGACTGGCAGGGCCGTCACGTCCAGGTCTCCCATGGCACGATCGCAGCCGTCCTCGCGGCGATGGGCCGCCCGGCCGGCACCGACGCCGAGATCGAGTCCAGCCTGGCGGCCGAGGAGCTCGCTCCCTGGCGCCGCGTGCTGCCCTCGGTCGTCGTGTCCCGGCAGGGCACGGGCACGCAGGTGCACGTCCATCTGCCGGACGGTGAGTGGGTCAACGTGCACGTCCGGGACGAGCAGGGCCGGCGCCACGAGCTCACGCAGGTCGACCGGTGGGTGCCGCCGCGAGAGGTGGACGGCGTCCTCCTCGGCGAGGCCACCTTCACCGTGGAACCGGACCTGCCGCTGGGCTGGCACACCATCGTGGCGCACGTGCCGGGTGGCGAGCACAGCTGCCCGCTGGTGGTCACTCCCCAGCGGATGCCGCAGCCGGAGGAGGTGTGGGGCTCCCAGCGCTGGGGGTTCATGTCCCAGCTCTACTCGGTGCGGTCGGCGCTGTCCTGGGGCATCGGCGACTTCGCCGACCTGCGCGAGCTGGTCGCCTGGTCCGGTCGTGACCTGGCCGCCGACTTCCTGCTGGTGAATCCGCTGCATGCGGCGGAACCGGTTGCGCCGATGGAGAATTCGCCGTACCTGCCGACGACTCGCCGTTTCGTCAACCCGATCTACCTCAGAATCGAGGACGTTCGCGAAGCCGGCTACGTCAGTGCCGCTCAGCGGGCCGAGATCGAAGCCGCGGCCGCCCTGGTGGTCCCCAGCTCCCGTTCGGGTGAGCTGATCGAGCGGGACCAGGTGTGGGCGGCCAAGCGGCGCGCCCTCGAGATCGTCTACACCGTGCCGCGATCGCCGGCCCGGGAGGCGTCCTTCGCCGAGTACCGGCACCTCGAGGGCGAGGGCCTGACCGGGTACGCCACCTGGTGCGCCTTCGCCGAGCATCTCGGGCTGCCGACCAAGGACTGGCCGGAGGCGCTGCGCGACCCGAACTCCTTCGAGACCGCGCAGCTGCGCGACGAGCTCGCCGAACAGGTCCGCTTCCATCAGTGGCTCCAATGGCTGTGCGACCAGCAGCTGAGATCGGCCAAGGAGGAGGCCCTCTCGGCGGGCATGGCGTTCGGGCTGGTACTGGACCTGGCGGTGGGAGTGCACCCGGACGGCGCGGACGCCTGGTCCCTCGGCGACGCCCTGACGAGGGGAGTCACCGTCGGCGCCCCGCCGGACGCGTTCAATCAGCAGGGCCAGAACTGGTCCCAGCCGCCGTGGCGCCCGGACGCGCTGGCCGCCTCCGGCTACGCCCCCTACCGGGACATGCTGCGGACCGTCCTCCGGCATGCCGGCGGGCTGCGGGTGGATCACGTGATGGGGCTGTTCCGGCTGTGGTGGATCCCGGACGGCGCCACCCCCGACCAGGGCACGTACGTGCGCTACGACCACGAGGCGCTCCTCGGGATCATGTGTCTGGAGGCGTACCGCACCGGGGCCTTCCTGGTCGGTGAGGATCTCGGCGTGGTCGAACCCCGCGTCCGGGAGATCCTCGCCGACAGAGGCGTTCTCGGTACGTCCGTGCTGTGGTTCGAACGGGACGAGGACGGCCGTCCGCGTGAGCCGGAGACCTATCGCGAACTCTGCCTGGCGACCGTCACCACGCACGACCTGCCGCCGACCGCCGGCTACCTGCTCGGCGAGCACGTCACCCTGCGCGAGCAGCTCGGGCTGCTCACCCGGCCGGTGGAGGAGGAGCGAGCGGTCGACGCCGCCGAGCGCGAGTCGGTGCTGGAACAGCTGCGCCGCCGGGGGCTGATCGAGCCGGGCGCGGGGGAGCGGGAGATCATCGACGCGCTGCACCGGTTGCTCACCGACAGCCCCAGCCGGCTGCTCGGCGTGATGCTCACCGACGCCGTCGGCGACCGGCGCACGCAGAACCAGCCGGGCACCGACCAGGAGTACCCCAACTGGCGGGTGCCGCTCTCCGACGACACGGGCAAACCCGTTCTGCTGGAAGACCTCCGGGCCAGTCCTCGGGTGGCGTCCCTGGCCGCCACCGTCTGCCGGGCCTAGGCTCCGGGCTCGTGGGCACCTCCTGAGGCTCCGTCCTGGTGCCGATCAGCCGCCTGTGCGCGCGTTGACCAGGTAGGTGCCGAGCAGCCGGCGATCGCTGGCTGCTCGGCCGACAACCGGTCAGCGCGCGCGCCTACCTGGTCACCCGGCGCGGTCGGCCTCCTGGTTGGCCAGTGCCCGGCGCATGTCGTCGGCGGCCTCGCGCACCAATCGGAGCAGGGCGGGCGCCTCGCCGGCGTTCTCGTCCAGCCATCGCCGGGTGCGCTCGAGAACCGCAGTGGACGTCAACCGGGTGGGGAAGAGCCCGCTGACGATCTGCTGGGCCATCTCGTGGGTCCGGCTGTGCCAGACCGTGGTGAGGCACTCGAAGTAGGGCTCGACGTACGGCTGCAGCAGATCCGCCTCCTGCACCCGGTTGAAGCCGGTGATCACGGCCTGCTGCAGGGCGTTCGGCAGCGTGTCGGTGGTCACCACCTGGTCCCACGCGGTCTGCTTGGCCTGCGGGGTGGGGATCGCGGCCCGCGCGATCGCCGCCTGGCGCTGTCCGCTGGCGGTGTCGTCCCGGGCGAGCTCGGCTTCGATCTCGGCCTCGTCGACGGCGCCGGCGACGGTGAGGCCGATCAGCAGCTCCCAGCGCAGGTCGGTGTCCACGCGGAGCCCGGGCGGGACCGTGGTTCCGTCCAGAATCGCTCTGGCCCAAGCGATCTGGGTCTCCGTGCGGAGGAGCGTGGCCGCCGACTTGACCAGTTGCAGCTGCTGGTCGCTACCCGCGGCGACCTCGGAGACCAGCTCGATCAGCCGGTCGCCGGCGGCCTCGCGCACCTGGCGCTGACGGTCGGGATCCACGTACAGCACACTGGCGCTCTGCATCTGCCGGAGCAGCGACATCAGCACCGACGAGTCCGTCTCGGCCTCGATGTTGCCCAGCACCAGGTCGATGTAGTCCCGGGCACGCATCTGGGCGTCGCGGGTCATGTCCCACGCCGCACCCCACAGCAGGGCTCGCGGCAGGGGGTCGGTGAACGCCGACAGATGGCCGATCGCGGTCGCCAGGGAGTGCGCGTCCAGCCGGATCTTCGCGTACGTCAGGTCGTCGTCGTTGACCAGCAGCAGATCCGGCAGCGGCTTGCCGATCGCCGCCTCGGCGGCGGTCTCGGCACCGTCGACGTCCTGCTCGATCCGCCAGTCCCGGCGGGCCCGGCCGTCCTCGATCCGGTACCCGGAGACCGCCAGCCGGTGCGGCCGCAGCACCGGGTGGTCGGCCGGCGCCTCCTGCCGGACGACGAGGGAGCCGATGAGTCCGTCGGCAGCGGTCACGTCCGCAGTCAGCGTGTTCACGCCGGCCCGGGTCAGCCACAGATCCGACCAGACGCTGAGGTCGCGGCCCGAGGTGGTGCTCAGCGTGGACATCAGGTCGGAGAGCTCGGTGTTGCCCCACGCGTGCTCGACGAAGTAGCGGCGGATGCCCTCGTCGAAGGCCGCGCGCCCGACGTAGCAGACCAGCTGCTTGAGCACGCTGGCGCCCTTGGCGTAGGTGATGCCGTCGAAGTTGACCTGGACATCCTCCAGGTTGCGGATGTCGGCGGTGATCGGGTGCGTCGAGGGCAGCTGGTCCTGCCGGTAGGCCCAGGCCTTCTCCAGTGTCGCGAAGGTCGCCCAGGCGCTGCGCCACTTCGTGGCCTCCGCCATGCACGCCGTCGAGGCGTACTCGGCGAAGGACTCGTTCAGCCACAGGTCGTCCCACCAGCGCATGGTCACCAGATCGCCGAACCACATGTGCGCCAGCTCGTGCAGGATCGTCAGGGCCCGGCGCTCGACCACCGCCTCGGTCGGGGTGGAGCGGAAGATGTAGGTCTCGGTGATCGTCACCGCCCCGGCGTTCTCCATCGCCCCGGCGTTGAACTCGGGAACGAAGATCTGGTCGTACTTCTCGAACGGATACGCCTTGGCGAACTGCTTCTCGAAGTGCGCGAACCCCTGTTTGGTGACCTGCATGACCTCGGTCGCGTCGAGGTGCTCGGCGAGCGAGGCCCGGCAGTACACGCCCAGCGGGATCTTGTGCCGGCTGCGACTGGTGACCGTGCCCTTGGCCCCGACGTACGGCCCGGCGATGATCGCGGTCACGTAGGTGGCCAGCGGCGGCGTCGGTGCGAACCGCCAGGTCAGCGTGCCCGAGTAGTCGACCGTCTCGGCCCTGGGCGTGGGGGAGTTGGAGATGACGATCCAGTCCTCCGGCGCGCGCACGGTGAAGCTGAACCGGGCCTTGAGATCCGGCTGGTCGAAGCAGGCGAAGACCCGGCGGGCGTCCGCGACCTCGAACTGGGAGTAGAGGTAGACGCGATCGTCGACCGGGTCGACGAAGCGGTGCAGCCCCTCGCCGGTGTGCATGTAGGCGGCCTCCGCGTCGACCACGAGCTGGTTCTCCGCGGCCAGGCCGTCCAGCCGGATCCGGGCACCGTCGAAGACCTGCGCGGGGTCGAGGTCGACCCCGTTGAGCTGGATTCCGCGCACCGTCGGGGCGATCAGATCGATGAAGGTGCTGGCGCCGGGCTCGGCACAACTGAAGCGCACCGTGGTGCTGGACGTGAACGTCTCCTCACCACTGTCCAGATCCAGATAGACCTCGTAGCCGGCGACCTTCAGGATCCGCGCGCGCTCGCGCGCTTCGTCCCGTGCCAGGTTGGTCTCGCCCACTCGTTGACAACCCTTCCAGAGCGCGTCGTCCGGGGCCGTGATGCCGCCGGCCGTTCCCACCCCCGGTCCGTACCTCCGCGACCGGGTGACAGGCTTGATCAAAGCCGTTGGTGAGCCTAGCGCTCAGCGTAAGGAGATGAAGCCATGACAGAGCAGGTTGAGTTCTGGTTCGACTGCGTTTGTCCGTGGGCGTGGATGACGTCCCGGTGGATGGTCGAGGTCGAGAAGGTCCGGGATCTCGAGGTGACCTGGCGTCCGATGAGTCTCGCGGTGCTGAACGAGGGACGTGAGCTGTCCGAGGACTATGCCGACCTGATGCAGCGGGCCTGGCTGCCGGCGCGGGTGGTGACGGCCGCGATGGTCGAGGCCGGCCAGGAACACGTCAAGCCGCTGTACGACGCGATCGGCACCCGCATCCACCCCGGTGGACGCAAGGAGTACCCGGAGGTGGTCGCCGAGGCGCTGGCCGAGGTCGGTCTGCCGGCGGACCTGATCAAGGCCGGCGAGAGCACCGACTACGACGAGGCGCTGCGGGCCTCGCACACCGACGGCATCTCCCGGGTCGGGCAGGACGTGGGCACTCCCGTCATCGCGGTCGCCGGCACCGCGTTCTTCGGGCCGGTGGTCACGCCGGCGCCGAAGGGCCAGGCTGCGGCCGATCTCTGGGACGGCGTCCTGCTGGTCGCGCGCACGCCCGGCTTCTACGAGCTCAAGCGGACCCGGGACGAAGGACCGCGATTCGAGTGAGTGTGGAGAGCTGGGTGGTCTGTCAGGTGCGTCGGGAGTGGACGTGAGCTAGCTCGCTACGGACGAGGCGCCTAGACCGTCCGGGTGACTTGTCGGCGAGGGGAGCAGGCGTCCCT